>JBIPLL010000638.1:0-3091 GCA_044368425.1 Beijerinckiaceae bacterium | reverse complement strand
AGAAGGGTAAGAGGATTAGTAAAATAAAACTTATCGATTTCATATTGTAGGTATTTTGGTAAATATATTCTTTTATTGCTTATAACGGTTTGCAAATAGGCGCTCGGCTCTGCTGGCGCTTATTTGCTGTTATGGGCTGGTTTTCTGTCTTTATATACAGTCATGCCAAGTTGTTCTATCTTGTGAACCTCTTTTAATTCTGAAATGTCCTTGGCCGTCAAAGTCCACAATGAGATAGTTACCTCGCTGCCAAAATCCTTTTGCCTTATCCAATACATTAATCCAGTTCTTATTTTGAAGAGGGGCGTATGTATTTGGGGTCGGATGATGAACGGCTGTAAATTCATGTTTATTGCTATCAAGAACAGTATTAGTCCAATTGTTAATTTGGTAGCTACCAATCGAGATAGCATATCTTAGACCAACAGCAATGGAATTTTGTAAATTTCTATTCGTATGGTTTACATACCACACCATCCTGGTTGCATCGTATATACTTGCACCACGATTTACAGCATTTTGAATTGGAAAAATAAACACATTTTCAATCCCAATATCAGGATTTACAAATTCAGCTGCCAATGCAATCACTTCATCCGATGAAAGCTTGGTTGAACGGGGAGGTGTAACTTCGTTCAAGGTATCACCATTTTGAGATTCTAATAGAGCGTCATAAATTGCTGCTTCTACATAGTCTGCTGTGAATTCATTGGTTGGTAAATTGTAAGCAAGTATTATCCATTCAACATCTTCCTCATGCTTCCAGATGTCTAAAATTCTTAGCGTCTTGCTACTTACAATTTGTAGATTTATTGACTCTTTATTGGTAGCATCGGCTTCGTTAAAATGATCGAAAACTCGGTTACCAGTACCTTGCCCAACATAAAATAGTTTTTTGTCACGTGGGTCACGAAGTGCATAAATGTATTTTCCTAAGCGGTTAATCTGCAAAGTGTCGAATTGCCTTAAATTATTCATGATTTATAAATTTAGAGCTGGGCATAGCCCAGCTCTATTGTTTAATTACTTCGGGTCGTAGGTAGAATTACCAGTGTAACTGCCTTTGAAATCATAATATTTGACATAGCTACCATCCTTTACAAGAATCGCAGAACCACTAACATTTTTGATGTACTTATCTGAACCAAGATAAATTGAATTTCCAGTATAGCTCCCTTTTGAATCATAAATTTTAGCGTAGGAACCATCCTTAACAACGATATTTCTACTATTGTAACCCTCAACAGATTTGTCGGATCCAATATAAATTGAGTTGCCTGAGTATGAACCTTGCTCATTATAGATTTTAGCATAGCTTCCATCAATTTTAACTTCTCCAATTTGTGCGTTTGCAACTCCAATCATAAGCAACATTGTTGCCATTAAAAATAACTTTTTCATTTTTTTAAAAAATTTAAATTTGATCCCTACTCTTATGGATTTTCAGATTACTCCCTGTTTTTAGAGTGGTTTTCTTGTCTCCACTTTTTTGTTTGTCACTTATAGGTGGTCAGCCTGCCTTGAACCGCTATGTCGTTTAAACTTGCCCATAACGTTTTGCGTGCAGGCGCTCGTAACCCTGTGTTGCGCCTGCGGCAGGGTTATGGCGCTTGCACGCTGTTAGGTGAATCAAATCTATTTATTGTGTTCTGGATTCGTCAAAACAACTTTTTCACCATTAAGGAAAGCCTCTACCTTACCCTTTGAATCAAAAATTTTATAATCGTCATGTTTATTTAAAGGCTCTTTTCTAATCATTTCTTTTTTACTTTCGTTGTAGTAATAATCCCCGAAACCATACAGTTTTTCATAGATAGGCTCATAAAGAACTTTTCCGCTACTGTGAACAATTCCATGTTTATTATTTCGGGTTATTAAAGCATAACCATTATCATCAAATACTCCAGATGATGAAAGACCTGGTCTACGTAAATCATCAAAAGTAGCTTGAAGTACCCAGTTTCCTTTAATATCAATAATTCCCCACAAGTCATTTTTTTTTGCAGCCACAGTATTGTGTATATTATCAAAATAATATCCAATATCGTCGAAATTGGGTTCAATTAACCATTCTCCTTTTATATTAATGAAACCAAACTTATCATTTAGTGAAACCCTCATGCAATTAATATCTTCACCCCAAGTTAAATCATTACCAATAACATCAAAATTTGCTTCTAGAATAATTTTACCTGAAATATGAACTATTCCTTCTTTTCCATTATACTCAAATTTATCTAAGCCATTTTCATTAAAATTAAACCAGTGATTTCCAGGTTTGGAGAAAATAAAACCATTATCAAGGTTGTAAAAAATGTATTTCCCTTCCTTAAATATTTCAAACCCCTTCATTAAAACAAAGTAGTTAAACCCGTTAATTGATTTAAAAATAATATGATCATACTCAGGATTAATAATCCATTTACTAGAATAGTGTGAGTACAAGCCGTATTTTCTTTTTCTGAATAAATTAATAAGTGCGAGTAAAGGATTTTTCCTCATTTTCCAACCACTATCAAAATTATCTTTTATGTAGATGATTTTATCGTTGTTTTTTTTCATATTTTCTATTTTAAAATTTGTTTCACCTAACGTTTTGCGGCTTTGCGAAGGTGGCGATTTTCACCACTAACCTTCAATCGAAGCACTAAATTTTGATTAATCACTTCACTGTCATTCGAAGCACTGCACCGCCACTTTTGCAAAACCGCTGTTGGCAGCTGGTGTTCTGTCGTCCTTCCTTGTAAACCATTGTCAGTGTTGGATTTCAGTGTCATTGTCAGTTTGCTTTTTTGTCTGTCTGTGTCGGTTTGTGAGTGGCGTTTTTTATTTTTTTGAAGGGTCGGGAAATTTTTTAAAAACAATTTTCCTTGCGTTGGCTTTGCAAGCTCTTTGACAAAGCTTTGGTCAGTGTGTTGGCTTGCGGGGCTTTGGCAATGTGCTTGCAAAATATTGAGGGATTTATATGATTTCATTTGTTAATAAAAAGTCTTTTAATGATTCTGCTACTGCTTTAGCTAATGGAACAGGAACGCCATTACCAATCATTTTAAATTTCTTAGATAATGAAATTTCTGGCGGAAGTATATAT
>JBIPLL010000202.1:0-5674 GCA_044368425.1 Beijerinckiaceae bacterium | reverse complement strand
CCGTGATGGCGCAGATCAAGGCAGTCTTGTTCACGGTCGTCTGGACCGGTATCGGCTCGGCGATCATCTACAAGATCGTGGATGTGCTCATCGGCCTGCGCGTGCCGGTCGAGCAGGAGCGCGAGGGCCTCGACCTCGCCGACCATGGCGAGCGGGCCTACAATTACTGATCAAGGCCCCGACGAAACTTCGCCATCCGCTCTTGCGGATGGCAGCGAAACCCCGGCCCGATGGCCGGGGTTTTTGCGTTCCGGGATGTCAAAACCGGCAAATCCATGCAGGGTCGGCGCCGGGGTTAAACAGACCTTAACCCCCCGGTCCGTAATCTGTCGGAAACCGTTTCTTCACCATGTGCCGGTGATCGTCCCGCATGCCCACGAGCCGCCGCCTCTCCTCGCCGCTTGCCGAAGCCTCGGAACTCCTGCGCGAGTTTCTCGGCAGGCGGGCGGCCGAACTCACCGGTTTCGCGCTCGTCACCGGCGCGGCCGCCATGGCGCTCGCACTGGCCACGTGGTCGGTCGACGATCCGAGCCTGAACCACGCGACACGCGGTGCCATCCGCAACTGGCTGGGCTTTCCCGGCGCGGTGATGGCCGACCTGACCATGCAGCTCGTCGGCCTTGCCGCCATCGCGCTGCTGGTGCCGCTCGGCCTGTGGGGACTGGCGCTGATGCGCCGGCGCGAATTGCCGTTCCTGCGGATGCGCCTTGCGGCCTGGGTCATCGCGGTCACGGCCGGTGCCGCGCTGGCGGCGACCCTGCCGGCCACGGCGCGCTGGCCGCTGCCGACCGGACTTGGAGGCGTATTGGGCGATGCCTGCCTCAATCTCGCGAAGGCCGTGTTCGGCATCAACGCCCGGCTGGGCCTCGTGCTGGCCGGCATCGCCTTCGCCATCGTCACGATTCTTGCCCTGACCGCCTGTTGTGGGCTGGGGCTGACGGACGAGGTGGACGCCGCGCCTGCCGCGCGAAATGGGCGCGGCACCACGCAGCGCGAAGAGGAAGAGGACGAGCGCCCGCAGGACGAGCCCGGCTGGGGCCTCGTCTCGCTCGGGGCCATCGTGCATCTGTTCATGGTCGCGCGCAGTGCGCTGTCGCGGGGCTCGTCGGCCCTTCGCCGGCGGGCGGCAGCCCGTGTCCTGCCGTCAAGTGGACGCCAAGAGCCTGCCCTCTCCGTGCCTCATGGCGACCTGACGGTCGACCCGTCCATGGCCACGCTTCCTCGAAACGGCCTGTCCCGGCCCTCGCAAAGGCCGGATGCCGCCGCGCGCCTGCCGCGTGCGCCCCATGCGCCGGTCGATCTCGACGAACAGGATCCGTTCGACGACGATCCGTTCCCGCAGGACGACGGGCCGGCCCGCAAGCACGGCGTTTCCCCGCGCGACACCGAGCGGCCCGAGCCGTTGCGCGCGGCGGCGCGTCGGCCCGCTGCGGTCGAACCAGACGATGACGACGATTTCGAAGACGACCAGGACGATGATCCGCTGCCGCCCTTGCCTGCGCCACAGGCAAGCCGTGTCGTGCCTCCGCCTCCCCCGCCCAAGCCCGGCAAAAGGATCGTCAAGGAGGCACAGCCGTCCTTCCTCGACAATGAGGGCTACCAGCTTCCGGCCCTGACCCTGCTCGGCGAGCCGCGACGGGGGCAGGCGCCGCTTGTCTCGCAGGACGCGCTCGACCAGAACGCGACGTTGCTCGAAGGCGTGCTTGACGATTTCGGCGTGCGCGGTTCGATCATCAACGTGCATCCCGGCCCGGTCGTGACACTTTACGAACTCGAGCCCGCGCCCGGCACCAAGAGCTCGCGCGTGATCTCGCTTGCCGACGACATTGCCCGATCGATGAGCGCCGTCTCGGCGCGCGTGGCCGTTGTTCCCGGGCGAAACGCCATCGGCATCGAGCTGCCCAATGCCAAGCGCGAGACGGTCTTCCTGCGGGAATTGCTGGCAAGCCAGGATTTCGAATCGGCCAAGGCCAAGCTCGCTTTGTGCCTGGGCAAGACCATCGGCGGGGAGCCCGTCATCGTCGATCTCGCCCGTATGCCGCATCTGCTCGTCGCGGGCACGACCGGCTCGGGCAAGTCGGTGGCCATCAACACGATGATACTTTCGCTCCTCTACCGGCTGAAGCCGGAAGAGTGCCGGCTGATCATGGTCGATCCCAAGATGCTCGAATTGTCGGTCTATGACGGCATTCCCCATCTGCTGACGCCTGTCGTGACCGATCCCAAGAAGGCCGTCGTCGCGCTCAAATGGGCCGTGCGCGAGATGGAAGAGCGCTACAAGAAGATGTCGAAGCTTGGCGTGCGCAATATCGACGGGTTCAATGCCCGCGTGGCGGAGGCGCGTGCCAGGGGCGAGGTGATTCACCGCACCGTGCAGACCGGGTTCGATCGCGAGACGGGCGAGGCGATCTACGAGGACGAGGCCATGGACCTCGCCGCGCTGCCCTATATCGTGGTGATCGTCGACGAAATGGCCGATCTGATGATGGTCGCCGGCAAGGAAATCGAGGGCACGATCCAGCGTCTCGCGCAGATGGCGCGTGCGGCCGGCATCCATGTGGTGCTCGCCACGCAGCGTCCCTCGGTCGATGTCATTACCGGCACGATCAAGGCGAATTTCCCGACGCGCATCTCCTTCCAGGTCACGTCGAAGATCGACAGCCGCACGATTCTCGGCGAGCAGGGCGCCGAGCAGCTGCTGGGACAGGGCGACATGCTCTACATGGCGGGCGGCGGACGCATCACGCGCGTGCACGGCCCCTTCGTCTCCGACGACGAGGTCGAGAAGGTGGTCGCCCATCTCAAGACGCAGGGTCGGCCGAACTATCTCGAATCGGTCGTGTCCGGCGACGAGGATGGCGGCGAGGCGGAGAGTGCCGATACGCCCGTCTTCGACCAGGGAGCCTTCGGAGCGCCGGGGGGCGACCTCTACGACCAGGCGGTGGCCGTGGTCCTGCGCGACAAGAAGGCCTCGACCTCCTATATCCAGCGCCGCCTGCAGATCGGCTATAACCGGGCCGCCTCGCTCATGGAGCGCATGGAAAAGGAGGGGATTGTCGGCCCCGCCAACCATGCGGGCAAGCGCGAGATCCTGCTCGAAACCGGCGGGCGCGGCCAGGACGACGAGGACTGACGGAGGGTCGGACGTCCCCGGACCCTTGTCTCCGACGGGCGCGGACCAGTCGGCACGATGTCAGGTGAATGCCTGCCGTTCTTGTGCCACATGACCGGCCTAGAGACCCGGTATTCGTTCCATGATGGAACCCCGGGGCGTCCTTCGCGCGTTTGGGTCAGGAGCCCAGGCCCTATGTCCGCTTCTCGTTTCATCCGGCGGTGCCAAGCCGCCGTCATCATCGCAGGAAGATGACAGGCGTGTCCCAGACGAATCGCAGATCGCTGTTCCCGGCTATTCCGAAGGGCGTTCTTCTTGCTCTGAGCGTCGCGCTTTGTCCCGCGATGGCGCCGACAGCCTCATTCGCCCAGAATGCTCCGCTTTCGATCCAGCCCTCGGCCCAGCCGCGCACGCCCGCGCGGCCGGCGCCGGCCCTTTCGGCTCCGGCTGGCGGTATTCCGCTGCCCCCGCCACGTCCAGCCGAATTCGGGCGCTCCGTCCCGTCGGCCCCCACTGGGGTCGCGCCAGCGGCCGGCTCACAGGCGCCTGCCGCTGCGCCTGCCGCCACATCTGCCGCTATGCCAGCGGCCCTTGCGCCCGGCGTGCCCGCCACACCGCAGGCCGCGCTTGAGCGTGTCAATTCCTATCTCAACAGCCTGACGGGGCTCACGGGCGACTTCGTCCAGATGGGAGCTGACGGGCGGCGCAGCCAGGGCCGTTTCCATCTCCTGAAACCGGGCCGGCTGCGCTTCGACTATGCGGCACCCGCGCGCCTCGAGATCGTCGCCGACGGGCGCTCGGTCGCCATCCGCGACCGCAGGCTCAACACGCAGGACCTCTATTCGATCGGGCAGACGCCGCTGAAGTTCCTGCTGAAGGAACGGGTGGACCTGGCGCGCGACACCCGCGTGCTCGATGTGGCCAGTCGCCCCGACGCGATCCGCGTCACGCTGGAGGATCGCTCCACCTTCGGCGGAACCTCGCGCATCACCCTCATCTACGATCCGCTCAAGTCCGTGCTGACGCAGTGGAGCGTCATGGACCCGCAGGGGCTCGAGACCACCGTCGTTCTGAGCAATCTGACGGCCGACCGGCGACCCGAGGCAAGCCTGTTCACGATCGACTATTCGCGGGTGATCGAGCAACGCGAGCGCTGAGCGCATCTGGTCGAAAGTCTAACATTCCATCAGCGTGAAAACATGCAAATGGTTCGCTGAAAAGGGATTTAATAACGCGATCAAAATCCTGTTTTGGCTCTTGAATTCTGTTTCGTTCGGCGCAGATCTAGCCACGATGGTGCAGGCGGTACGCAACCCCCGTCGAGGCCGAGTGCATCATCGACATTGCCGGATCTCCCTCCGGGCAATGGCGCGTCAGCGCAAGCGCCCAACCTCCCCCCGGGGTTGGGCGCTTTGCTGTTTCCTGCCCCCCCCGCGGCCAGACGCGCAAGGCGCGCCCCGAAGGCAGGCGACAGCCTGCGTGACGCCAGCTATAGAGCGGGCAAACAGACAGGACTGGCGTTGCGCTGAAGCATGCCGCCCGGAGAGATCCCCGTGTCGCTGACCGTTACCACCTGGAACATCAATTCGGTCCGCCTGCGCATCGAGCAGGTCCTGCGCTTCCTGCGTGAGCAGCAGCCCGACGTGCTCTGCCTGCAGGAGACCAAGTGCCCCGACGATCGCTTTCCGCTCTCCGATTTCGTGAAGGCGGGCTATCCGCATGTCGCGATCCACGGGCAGAAGGGCTATCATGGCGTCGCCGTCATTTCGCGCCTGCCCCTGCTGGAGGTCGAGCCGCGCGCCTGGTGCGACAAGACGGATGCCCGCTATATCCGTGCGCGACTGGGCGCGGGTGCGGGCCGTGCGGCCGGGGTCGACATCCACAACTTCTATATTCCGGCCGGTGGCGACATCCCGGACCCTGCTTTGAACGACAAGTTCGCGCACAAGCTGCAGTTTCTGGACGAACTGAAGCGCTGGGGGGAGGGTGCACGCCCGACGGCGCGGCCTGCGATCCTGGTCGGTGACCTCAATATCGCGCCCTATGAGCATGACGTGTGGAGCCACAAGCAGCTACTCGACGTGGTCAGCCATACGCCGGTCGAGACCGACGGGCTGGAGGAGGTCAGGGTTCTGGGCCAATGGGTCGATGCGATCCGCCCGCGCGTGCCGCTGACCGAGAAGGTCTATACATGGTGGAGCTATCGCTCGCCCGACTGGGCGGCCGCCGACAAGGGCCGCCGGCTCGATCACGTCTGGCTGTCGCCCGATCTCGGTGGGGCGGTCGAGGAGCACAGGATCGGGCGCGACAGCCGTGGCTGGGAGCGCCCTTCCGACCACGCGCCGGTGAGCGTGAAACTGGCGCTCTGATCCGCGCTTTCAGTTCTCGGTGAGCTGGAGCTGGTGCAGGCGGGCATAGACCCCGCCGCGGGCCACCAGTTCGTCGTGGCGGCCAAGTTCGGCGATGCGGCCGCGATCCATCACCACGATCTGGTCAGCCTGCCGCACGGTCGAGAGCCGGTGGGCGATGACAAGCGTCGTGCGGCCCTGAATCAGCCGGGCT
>JBIPLL010000201.1:0-5684 GCA_044368425.1 Beijerinckiaceae bacterium | reverse complement strand
GCGGGGAAAGCGACGAGGGCAAAGCCCGCGATCATGTGGCCGTTCAGGACATAGCTGAACGCGCCTCCCGGAGCGGCGGGACCCTGCTGGCGCAGGATGCGGAAGTGATAGCCGTGATAGGGCGCACCCGTCCGGGCTCCTGCAAGCACCGACTCCGAGAAGCGGCCGTCGAGAGGGCTGCGATCTGCCTGACCCGCAGGCGTCCAGTAAAGACCGTCGCGCTTCCCGGGCGAGCTGATCAGCCGCTGCGCATATTCCTGAAGTTCGTCGCCGTCATGGTCCTCGCGGAAATACTCGCGCTGCGCCTGGACATAGGTCCGGCAGGCTTCGATGGCGCTCAGTTCGTTGAAGCCGATCGTGCGGTTGATCAGTTCGGAACGCCCTGCTTCCAGATCGAAGCTCCAGCTCTGGCCTTGCCTGGCAATCGGGATCGGGAAAGGCCACCCGTTCGTGCCCAGCACGACCGTGCGCCGGTTTTCCCCATTGGCCTCGATGCGGATCGCCTCGTCCGCGTTGCGCAGGAACGTCGCAAGCCTGCGCTTGTCCTCGTCCTCGTCGCCGCTGCTGACGAGATCGCGCGCACCCGGCCCGAGAATTCTGTCGGCAAAGCCCTTCTCGCCGCTGCGTGCAGCTGCCACCAGCGCCTGCACGGCGGCTTCGGGCGTCGGATAGGATTGCTGTGAAAATGCCGGGCCGGGCAGGGTCAGGATGATGGCGGCAAGGGCCACGCCGCCGAGAAAAGTGCGAGTGTTCGAGCGATGAACGGACATGGTGCGGTTTCCTGAAAGGAGCATGGGGTTGGGTCAACGACGGCCGCGGCCGCCTCCACCTCCGCGCACCGCCCCGCCTCCGGCGCGGCCTCCGCCGCCGATGGCGGCTCCCCCACCGGCGCGGCCTCCGCCGCCGATGGCGGCGCCGCCTCCACCGGGCCGCGGCATCGCCTGGGCGCGGCTTGCAGCACCTCGCTGGGAGATGGCGGATGCGCCACGACCCATATCGGCGCCCCCGAAGGCCGACGGACCGGGGGCCGGCCGCGTCGCCGGACGCTGGATCCCGGCATCGCCACGATTGCCGACTGCACCTGCGCCAGACGGCCGAAGATCCTTCGTGCCGACGCCGGCGCCGCCCGGACGGTTGGCGCCACCGGGTCGATCGACGCCACCGGGTCGATCGACGCCACCGGGGCGGTCGATCCCACCGGGTCGGTCGATCCCGCCAGGTCGGTCGATCCCACCGGGTCGGTCGATCCCGCCAGGTCGGTCGATACCACCCGGTCGGTCGATACCGCCGGGTCGGTCGATGCCACCCGGGCGGTCGACGCGGCCCGGACGATTGACGGCAGCGAGGCCCGGCTTGCTGCCCTGGCCCGGGCGATAACGATCGCGATCCGGACTCCACGGCTTGCTGTTGCCGACGATGTTATTTCCGCCGCCAATATTGATGTCGTTGCCGATATTGATGTTGCCGCCGCCCGGGCGACCGGGCCGGTAGGCGGGATATCCCGGCCAGACGGGCGGATAGACGGCACCGGTGCCCCAGTTCCAGGAATTATTGTTGATGAGGGAGCCGACGAGAACGCCTGTCCCGAAGCCGATGAGCCCGGCTGCCACGGCACCGGACGTCCCCGTGCTGTAGACAACCTCCGTGTCGTATGTCGGAACATAGATCACATCGGGCTGGGCGGGCTCGATGATGATCACTTCCTTGGAGTTCTCCTGCTTGCGCACGACCTTCTGCTGGCTCGTCGTCTTCAGCGAGCCGGTGGTTTCCGCCGCCCGGCGCAGGTCCTGGATGACGGTGGCCACGTCTTGCGGCTGGTTGACGAAGGCATCGCCGAGATCGCTCGTCCAGTCGAGATCGGTATTCATCCGCTTGATGATGTCGGGGAAGCGCAGGATGGCCTTGACGCTCGGGTCCCAGCCAAGGGCATCAGCGGCCGAGAAGTCGCCCTTCGCCGCAGCGGCAGCGTTGCGCTCGAGCCAGCGTGCCGCCTGCACGATCTCCAGCGGATAGGCGGATGCCGGAAGAAGCTGCGCGAGCAGGGCATCCGGAAACAGGGCAATCGGCTTGAGCAGACGCTCAAGCTCGCTGCGTGTGAATGTCGTGTCGGCCGGCGCGGTCGCAGGCGCGGCTGCCGCAGGGGCGGGGGCGGTTGTCTGCGCGAAGGCCGGACCCATCGTCGAAATGAGGGCGATCGCGAGTGGCAGGCCCAGTCTTCTCTTCGACATTTCTAATCCCCGAATGTATCCGCCGGTTCACGGCGTCAATTGGCGCCGGTCACGGCCCGGATCGGCGCCCCGATGATCTTGATCGGCAAAGTGAACAGGCCTTCGATTGTTCCGCCCACGGCTTGCGCTGCCGCTCCCGGCTGGCGAGAAGTCACACCTTGCGCCAGGACGCCCTGCAGCTTCGGAGCGAGATCGGCGATCTGCGCGAATTTGCCATGATTCGAGGAATCCGTTCCCTCGAGATCCGACAGGTCGACGACGATGGCTCCGAGCGCTGCCAGCTCATCCGCATCATCCGCCGCGCCGAGACGCTTCTGCCCGCCAGCGATGAAAGTCGATGCACCCAGCGCTTTGTCGTCGCGCGACAGGATGATGTAGAACGGCTTCGCCGGTTTCCCGAAACGGCGCATCTGCGACTTGAAAACATCGACATCGATATCGGGGGCGGCGAGATAGATCGCACCCAGCTTGTTGATCTGCTTCAGGCCCCCGGCGATCCTGACCTGGCGCAGCGCCTCGACGGTCACCCAGTTACCCATGGAATGGGCCAGGATATTGACCTTCTCGGCGTTGCTGGCAAAGGCGATCCGGATCGTGCGCTCCAGTTCGTCGCGTGCCTTGGTCGCGCTGTTATTGTCATAGACATATTGCGACACCTGTCCGCGTGAGGCCCACGTGAACAGCACGGGCACGCCCGGCGCCTCCGAGTCATGCACGATCTGCGTGAAGCGATAGACCGCCTCCGCGAACATTGTGTTGTAGCCATGGACGAAGATGAAGACATTGCGCGTCCCCTTCGGCCGCTTCGCCAGCTCGGCATTGAGCTTGCGAACAAAGTCCTGCTCGCCATCGAGGTGGCTGGCATTCCTCACGACGAAATGGGACTTCGGGTCGCCAGCCGGCGTCGAGGGCCACTCGATCTCGCCCGACCGGTGGATCGGCGGAACCGAGACCTCGACGCTGGCAAAGCTTGCGACACCCCGCTCTCCATTGAACAGGGTGCCCGCCCGGTCATCCCGCTGGCGCGTCGTTGCGACAAGTATGGTGTGCGGCGTCGCCCCCGGCTCCGTCTGCTCGATCGGAGCCATGAAGCCCGTCTCCGGGCGCGACGCGCAGCCTCCGACCATCAGGGAAACCAGCATCATGCATGCCAGCGACCGGCGCCAGCGGTGATACGTTTCCCCGGCTGCCTTCATGCCGCCTATTCCCATGTGCATGGTCAGACCCGAATTGAATGATTGCTGAGGCACTCGAAGTGGCGCGACGACCAGCCTCGACAATGAATGACCAGCACCCTCGCAGCCGACAGCCGATCGATCCGCTGCAGCATCGGAACACATTGGGCGGGATCCGCGAAGGAAGCCAGTCAGATACAGTCAGGATACTGTATTTAATTCATTTTTGACAATGGCTTGTGGGTGGGTGGGCATTTGAGGTAACTTCAACTTGCACGGGAGGGCTTCTCATGCTGCACGCTTGGGTGCGTCCTGGTCATGAGCCGGTCGTTTCGTGCTCGGCGGAATGCCGCTGCGGCAAGTCCGGCAGTAGATTTCTTCGTGATAGCAGAGACTTGACACGCGGGGCTGTCACAATGGGTGCGCATCGGCGACCAGACCGCCCGCACGGCGCGGACCCGATGGAATCGGAGGCTCCCTTGCCAGATTGCCTGCTGATGCCTCGGCGATTCTCGTATCCGGCGAAGTGCATTGAGCGAATTGCGCGGGTTCCGAGAATTGGTCATGACTTCGTGCAATGAGCAGGCGCGATATGTAATAAAGTTTATGAAAACGACCCTGGGGAGTAACGAAATTGCACAATGGTCGGGACGTTGACGCCGAGAGCGTCCAACGACAACTCGACAGGATAATTGCCTCGCCGGCGTTTCGGGCTACGGCCCGCCGCCGGGAATTCTTGCGTTATATTATTGAGCAGGATGCTGCCGGACGGGTCGGAAACCTCAAGGGATATGCGATCGCGGTCAGCGTCTATGGCCGGGATCCGAAGTTCGATCCGCGGATCGATCCGCTCGTCAGGATCGAGGCGGGCCGCCTGCGCGCCGAACTCGACGCCTATTATCGGACGGAGGGGAAGGACGACCCCGTCATTATCGAGATACCGAAGGGCGCGAACGCGCCGAAATACACGTTGAGGGCAAGTCTGGATCGGCATGAGCCGGGGCAGCCTGATGCCGCCGGGGCAGGCATTGAACTGCCGACGGTCAAGCCGGGGGCGTCGGAGGACGCACCGCTTCCATCGCTGCCGGGCGACGCACCTGCGTCATTACAGCCGGCGCGGAGGAAACACGCGGCCTTGGTCATCGCGCTTGGGGCTCTGGTCATTGCCGTTGCATCCATGGGCGCCTTTCTTTTCAGCCGTTACGGGCAGGAGCTTCGTCCGGAGGGCAAGCTGGCTTCGGTCGCTGTCTTGCCCTTCGTGGCGAGTGATAGCAGCCAGACCTATTTTGCCAGCGGATTGAGTCAGGAGCTTGCCGTCCGGCTCTTCCAGTTCCCGTCCCTTGTCGTGACACCCCCCAGCTCCATCAGCCCGCAGGCCATCGGCGATATGCAGGCGGCAAGGCGCTCGCTTGGCACGAGTGTCTATGTCGAGGGATCGGTCCACAGGGGGCCGCAAGCGGTTCGCGTCACCGCGAGACTGATCAATACAGCAAGCGGGACACTGCTTTGGGCCGAGACCTTCGACCGCCCGGTCGAAGCCGACCAGGTTCTCGAGATCCAGGATGAGATCGCATCGCGCATCGCATCCCAGCTCGGTGCCAATCTCGGCGCGATTGCACGCAACGCGCTGGAAAACACGATGGCGAAACCGCCGGGCAGCATGGATGCGCTCGACTGCGTGCTCCGCTTCCATCATCACCAGACGAAGATGGCAGCGCGCACCCATGCCGGCGTCCGGGAGTGCCTCGAGGCGACAATCGTGCGCGAGCCGAATTACCCGGAAGCCTGGGCGAGCCTCGCGTCGATCTATGCGCAGGAATACCGCCTCGGCTTCAATCCCCGCCCGGAGGGCAAGCCGGCGCTGCAGCGGGCGCGGGATGCCGCCGAGCACGCCCTCATGCTGTCGCCGAGCAATCCCTCTGCGATGATGGTGCGCGCGACCACCATGTACGACGACGGCGACATGGCCGGCTTTGAAAAGCTATCGCGAGCGGCCATCAGGCTGAGCCCCGGCGAGCCGGATCTCATTGCCCATTACGGAATCAGGATTGCGACTTCCGGCGATTGGAAGAGGGGAGCGGAACTCATCCAGCAGGCCATTGCGATGAACCCGCAGCAATATCCTGAATGGTACAAGATACCGCTGATACTCGGAAACTATATCGACGGAAATCTCGAGACTGCATTGAAGCTCTCCGCCGATATCTCGCCGATTGGCTTGTTCAACTGCGATTTTTTCGCAGCCATGATCCACGGTCGAACCGGAAACGTGGCGGCCGCG
>JBIPLL010000625.1:0-5689 GCA_044368425.1 Beijerinckiaceae bacterium | reverse complement strand
CGGGCCGGCTGCTCGTGGTCGACGAGCCGGCGGGCCCCTGCGGCCTCGCTGCCGAGATCGCGGCGTTGGCCGCCGACCGGGGCTTCGACGACCTCGACGCGCCGGTGCGGCGGGTCACGGGCGTCCCATCGCCCACTCCCTATTCCCCCGTGCTCGAGGAGCAGGTGGTGCCGAATGTCGCGGCGATAGAGGCGGCGCTCCGCGGGCTGTTGGCGGAATGATTCGAGACATTCTCACGATCACCCTTTCGGAGCATGCAATACGATGGCTGCTGACGTGACGATCCCCCGGCTCGGCTGGTCGATGGAAGAGGGCGTGTTCGCCGGCTGGATCAAGAAGCCGGGCGACACCGTCAAGCCAGGCGAGCCGCTGTTCATGCTCGAAGGAGAGAAGGCGACGCAGGAGATCGAGGCGGTTGACGGCGGTGTGTTGCATTTCGCGCCCGACGCGCCGTCCGAGGGGCAGACCGTGCTCGTGGGCCGCACGATCGGCAAGCTCTGCGCAGCGGGAGAATCGCCCACGTGGTCGGCGGGCGCGGCTCCCGCGACCCCGGCTGCTTCTGCGGCCCCGCCGGCCCCGGCTCCCGCTGCCCGAGCCGCATCGCCGAGCCCGCCCGTGCAGCCCCCGCCGGCCCCGAATGGCAACGGATCGCAGGTGCGGCCGATTCCTGTCGCGGCGTCGCCGAGCGTGCGCCGTCTGGCCCGCCAGATGGGCATCGATCTTGCAGCCGTCGCACCCCAGTTGCCCGGCGGCCGGCTGTCGGTCGACGATCTCGCATCGGCTCACAACGGCGGCGCGCCGGCAGCCCGCGTGTCGCCTTCGACACCGCTCTCGAGCAATCCGCGCAGTTCACCACGGGCGCGCCGCGCCGCGCGGGAGCGGGGCGTCGACGTTGCTGCGATCCACGGCAGCGGAGCGAGCGGACGCGTGCGCGAGCGCGACGTGTTGGCCGCGGCGGCCGTGGGAGCGGCGCAGCGCGGCACCGGCGCTCCCGTCGCTGCGCTGCCAGGCGCGACCACGATGCCGATCACGCAGATTCGTCGCACGATCGCCCGGCAGATGGTGCGGAGCCGGCAGGAGACGGTGCCCGTCACGCTCACGGCCTGGGCCGACGCGACGGCGCTCCTCGCGGCGCGGTCGGCCCTCAAGGCTGCCGAAGGCCCGGAGGCGGCCACGCTCAATGACATGCTCCTGAAGGCGCTCGCCGATGCGATCCTCGCCCACCCGCTGCTCGCGGCCCGCTGGGAGGAGACGCAGCTTTCCCTGCCCGGCGACAGGATCGACATCGGCCTGGCGGTCGACGCGCCGGGCGGCCTCGTGGTGCCCGTGGTGCGCGACGTGGCGGCATCGCCGCTGGCCGAAGTGGCCCGGCAGACGCGGTGGCTCGTCGAACGGGGCCGATCCGGCCGGCTCACGGCCACCGACATGCAGGGAGGCGTGTTCACGCTCACCAGCCTCGGCTCGTATGCAATAGAGTTCTTCACGCCGGTGATCAACCATCCCGAGGCGGCGATCCTCGGCGTGGGGGCAATCCGGATGCAGCCCGTGCCGCCCCCCGGCGGCCAGGAGGGCTTCGTGCTCCAGCGTCAGCTGCCGCTCTCGCTCACGTTCGATCACCGGATCGTCGACGGCGGCCCCGCGGCCCGGTTCCTCGGCGATCTGGCCGCCCGGATCGCGGCGTTCACCGCTCCTTCCGCCCCCGCGGCATCAGCTTGATCCACCCGGCCACGTGGCGGCGTCCTTCCTCGGACGCCTTCTTCGCGTCGCCCGAGCGAATCACGTCGAGCAGTTTACGGTGCGATTCGACCGTATCCTGCCGGACGCGGTGCGTGACCGCATCCTGCCGGAGCTGCATCTGCGTCAGCCAAAGGGCGAACTGGTCCCGCAACGAGTTCCAGCAGAGCAGGAGCCGCCGGTTGCCCGCGGCGTGGACGATCCGATCGTGAAACTCCGCATCGAGCCGCGACACGTCGGCGAGCGTCTTCGCCGACGTGGTGGCGACGATGTTCGCCTCGAGCGAGGCGAAGTCTTTGGGCTTGCCCCGCTCCGCAGCCAGCCCTGCCGCCACTGGGTCGATCATCAGCCTGACAGCGTGAATCTCCTCGATGTCCTCGGGCGCCAGCGCCGGAATCCGCGTGTGGCCCGTGGGGTCGAACTCGACGAGCCCGCGGAGTTCGAGCTCGATGAGGGCCTCGCGGATCGGCGCCCGGCTCACCCCGAGCATCGTCGACAGCGTCGGCTCCGAGACACGCGATCCCGGCTCAAAGTCGCCGGCGATGATCGCCCGCGAGAGCCGGGAAAACACGGTCTGCGACGGGCGAACGCGATCTTCTCGGGACGGGGCAGTCGATGCGGAAGTCTTCGGCACGGCAACGTTCTGGTCTGGAGATGGATGAAAAAGCCAACCGCGACCCGGCGCCCGGCTGTCCTGCCATCATACCCTCCGCGACCTGTCGCGCCGACGCCATCCGCTCGCCGCCGGCACCTGCGGCAGATCCCGCGGTCTACGCGGCCGATTCTTCCACCACCGGGTTTGTCAGCCTGCCGATCTTCTCGATCTCGATGGTCACGCTGTCACCCGCCTTGAGAAACACCGGCGGCTTGCGGGCGAAACCCACGCCATGGGGCGTGCCCGTGAGCACCACCGTGCCGGGCTCGAGGATCATGCTCGCCGAGAGAAACTCGATCAGCGTCGGCACGTCGAAGATCATGTCGCTCGTGTTCCAGTCCTGGAGCGTCTCGCCGTTAAGAATCGTCTTGATCGACAGCCGGTTGGGGTCGGTGATCTCGTCGGTGGTCACAAGCACGGGCCCGAGCGGGCAGAATGTCGCAAACGTCTTCCCGCGGCACCACTGCCCTCCGCCGCCGTTCCGCTGCCAGTCGCGGGCGGAGACGTCGTTGGCGCAGGTGTAGCCGAGCACGTGCGCGAGCGCGGCGGCCCGGCTCACGTTGTGGCAGCGCTTCCCGATCACGACGGCGAGCTCGCACTCATAGTCGACCTCGTCGCTGCGCAGCTTCCGCGGCAGCACGATCGGATCGCCGGGGTTCTGCAGCGTGCCCGAGTTTTTCATGAACAGCACGGGATGGGCCGGTGGCTCGGCGTTGCTCTCGGCGGCGTGCTGCTTGTAGTTCAAGCCGATGCAGAGGATGTCGCGGGGCACGAGCGGCGCGAGCAGCTTGTCGACCGTCGCAGGCTTCCCCGTGTCGCGGACGCCGCCGAAAAGGTCCCCTTCGAGCAGCGTGGTGCGGCCATCGTCATGAAGCCGGCCGTAATGCTCACGGCCGGCGGAGAGGAAGCGGATGATCTTCATGGTTTCCCTTTCGAGCCAAACACAATAACGATTTTCCTCGCTGCGTCCCGGCCCCTGGATGCAACGCGATGTCCAAAACCAGTCTCGCTCCGATGGCGTCTACAGCGGCCGCACCACCGACTGGCTCCGCCAATAGTCGAACAAGGTCTCGATCGAGTTCACGCCGCCCCCCATGCCGCTCTTGTTCACGCCGCCATACGGCACGCCGCGCGGAAACACGTTGTGGGCATTGATCCAACTGTTGCCTGCCACCATCGACTCCGCGATCCGGGCCGCCCTGCCGAGGTCGCTCGTCCACACGCTGTTGGCGAGGCCGTAGTCGGTGTCGTTGGCCATGGCCACGGCCTCGTCTTCACTCGAGAACGTGGCGATGAAGGCGACGGGGCCGAAGATCTCCTCGCGGGCCGCCACGTTGTCGAGCCTGCCGGCGAGGAGCGCGGGCTTCACGTAAAAGCCATCCTGTCCGGGCACCTGGGCCGGGCCGCCGGGCAGCACCGCATCGGCGCCCTGCGCCTGCGCCTTCTCGAGGTAGGAAAAGATCCGCGCCCGCTGCTTGGCGTTGACGACCGGCCCCATCGTGGTGCCGCCGGCGAGCTGGTAGCCGACCTTCACCGTGGCCAGCCGCTTCACGCACTCGTCGGTGAACTGCCTGGCGATCGAGCGGTGCACGAGCCATCGGGTGGCGTCACAGCACACCTGGCCGGAGTGGAACGTGATCGCGTTGACCAGCTTTTGCGCCGTCTGCGGCACGTCGACGTCGTCGAACACCACCGCCGCTCCCTTGCCGCCGAGTTCGAGCTTCACCGGCACGAGGTTCCGGCCGCAGGCCTCCCCCACGAGGCGGCCCACCTCGGGCGAGCCCGTGAAGCTCATCCGGCGGATTCCCGGATGGGCCGAGAGCGCGGCGCCAGCCCCGGCCCCCGTCCCGCACACGACGTTGATCACACCGTCGGGGATGCCGGCCTCGCGGGCGATCCGGGCGAGGTAGAGCGTGGAGAGCGGCGTGTCTTCGGCCGGCTTGATCACCACGGTGTTGCCCGCGGCGAGCGAGGGGGAGATCCCCCAGCCGACGAGCAGAAACGGAAAATTCCAGGGGAAGATGAAGCCGCAGGCGCCCCACGGATGGCGGATCGTCCAGGCCTCGTGTCCAGCCACGGCGAGGGCGTTGCGCCGCTGCACGTGCAGAGCCATATCGGCGAAGTAGCGGAGCGTATCGATGCAGTTCTGCACGTCTCCCTCGGCGTGGGCGAGGAGCTTTCCGGCGTCGAGGGCCTCGAGCTGCGCGATGATCGGTTTGTGCTTCTGGATCGTGTCGGCGAGCCGCTGGAGGAGCACCCCGCGCTCGTTCGGCGGCAGCGTGGCCCACCTCGACTTCTCGAACGCCTCGGTGGCGGCCTTCACGGCCTGGTCGACGTCGGCCGCGGAGAGCACGTGAAACGCGGCGAGCGGCTCGCCCGTGCCCGGGTCGAGGGTGTGCATCGTCTCGCCCGTCGAGCCCGTCACATCCTTCCCACCGATCACGCTCGGCAGCGGCCCCTGTGTGAGAAACTGCTCCACTTCGGGAAGCAGGCCTTGGGCGGTGATCGTCGCCATGACGGGAAACTCCTGACGGGATGATATTTTGAAGCGGGTCCGCAGCCTGTCGACACTTTGAGAAGTTTACGGGAGCAACCGCCCTGCTTGAAAGACCACGATGCTGAGAGAGTGCCTCCTCCCGGCAGCCCGTTACGGCCCGGGCAGAGGCCCCTTGGTCGTGAGCCGGGCGCGGCAGAGGTGGGAATCGGCCGTCATGTACAGCGTGCGGCCGTCGCCGCCGAAGGCGCAGTTGGCCGTCGCCTGACCGGTGAGGAACGTGCCCAGATGGGTGCCGTCGGCCGCGAACACGAGCACGCCTCCGGGGCCCGTCGCGAACACGTTGCCGGCGAGGTCGACCTTCAGCCCGTCGGGCAGCCCCTTTTTCCGCTCCTTGAAGAGTTTCGTGCCGTCGAAGAACGTCCGCCCCTGGTCGAGCGTGCCGTCGGGCTGCACATTGAACACCTTCCAGATGGCCGCCTCCGGGTCGGACTGGGCGACGTAGAGCCGCTTCTCGTCGGGCGACAGACAGATGCCGTTGGGCCTCGCCATCGTGTCGCACACGAGCGTCACCGTGCCGTCGGGCGTCACCCGGTAGATGCCGTAGAAGTCGAGCTCGCGCCGCTCGTCGTCCCAGCCCTTGGGGAGGCCGTACGGGGGATCCGTAAAATAGATCGCCCCCAAGGATAGCCCGGTCAATGGCACTTCCGCAAGCGTTGCCCGACTGCTGAGCGGCTCGTGAGCCGGTTGCTCCCGCCTCCCGAGGCTGCCCCGGCCCGGAAAGCGGTTCCCGGATCGCCCGCCTT
>JBIPLL010000743.1:0-3449 GCA_044368425.1 Beijerinckiaceae bacterium | reverse complement strand
GTGGTACTCATCACCAATGCTGTAAATATTTTGATGGCATCTTGTATACCAGTATAGCGAATAATTCCTGAAAAAGTACGAAAGTTAATAAATACAATTGCATTAATCAGTGTTAAGATTAGAAGTTTACCACTAAGTTCATTTATTGAAATGGCAGCAAAATTAAGATTACTTCGAATTAGGAATGCCAACACTAATGAAAAAGCACAGATACCAATGTCAATCAAAAAAATTATCCAGCGAGGTAGGATATTAATTTTCTGAATTATTTTCATAGATTAGGTTTTAAGCTAACAATTAGTTAATTATTTTATTAATTAAGCTGATTCAGAATTTTTTTAATACCCATTAAAAGCAAAGTTATAAAACCTGCCACAAGCCCTCCTAGAAACATAAATTTCGACTTACTAGGCTTATCCTTTTTGAGCGGGAAGAAGGGTCGATCAATTAATTGAATTAGTGGCGTTTCCCTCAATAATGCTACTTTAGCCATTTCTAGATTGGTTACTAGTTGGGTTAAAATGGCTGTGTTGGCCTGCACATCAATTTGTTTTTTGGTAGAAGGTATCCGATTCACATTCAAAGCCGGATTTAAATTAAACGTATTATCGGATGTGATAGCCACTCCAGTAATTGCCAGATTCAATTCATTTCGGATACTATCCGCCTGGCGTTGTAAAATAGCTACATTATTTTTTGCTTTTTTACTTTTGGTCTCGATATAAAATTCAGACACATTGGTAACCAGATTCTCAGCAAATGCTTTTGAAAATGATTCGTTGGTTGAATTCACCTCCACTGTAATGATAGAAATTTTTTTATCTTTTTGTGATACAGACAAAATATTGTTCTCAAATAATTTATCATATAACAAAAATAATACACTATCCTGTTGTAATGAAAAATCTTCCTGCTTGGCATTTAACGGAAATGAAAAATCTTTATAAATAGCTGACTTATTAGCCAATGCTTTATCAAGATTGGTTATCGCTAATAATTGATTAGCTAAAACCAACTGATTATCATTTACATAACAAGATAATAGGAGTGTTTTCTGCACCATTTTCCGGCTCTTCATCAATTCAATCAAATTGGCACCACTAAATGCCCCACCTGCACTGGTTCCCAAATCGATACCCAAGGAACTGGCTAATCCCAAAGCACCCGACAAACCCCCACCGCCTTGTTTATCATCCTCCAAAGCAAAAGTTACTACCGCCTTGTACTCCGGCTTTTTAATAGATGCATACAAAAACCCAATCCCACTTCCTACCAAAGCACAAAATACAATTACCATCCATTTAGAAAGCAGATATTTCCACCATTCCCCTAGTTTTTGAATGAGCTCTTTAAGCGAAATTTCATCCGTAATTTGTTCAGCAGACTGCATACTATTTAATTGAGTTATACTAAAGTCTTAATAAAGCAATCACAACCCCTACCAAGCTGGCAATGGCAGTGGAAATCCCAATCACTTCGGCAGAAGAAGTTTTTTTCGTTTCTGGCTTAGCCGGCACAACAACTTCACTTCCGGGTAATACTTTGGGAAAAGATTTAAAAAAGAGAAAATGTGAGGTAACTGCCGCTTTTCCATTGGCATATACAATGTAAGTTTTCCTACGCAATGCCCTAGAACTAAATCCACCAGCTTCATTTAAATAGTCCTTTAAACTATTTTTCTCTCGATACGGAACCTGGGTAGTCATTAATACCGCCCCACTTACTTTTACCTGTCCATCAAATTTGGGAATGTATAATTCGTCTTTAGACCGTAACACCAAATCTTCAATGGAACCGGGAGCTTGTAAAATGGCGGGGATATCCAACGGTATTTTATCAAATTCCCGGGTAATTTCCTGCACCAACTGCTTATTGGCATTGGAGCTATCATTTACATTTTTTTGAAGCGTATTCAAAGCATCTCTAGACTTCATTTTTTCCTGCTCTGTATTGTAACGCTTCAAATAGGCGCCTTCCGGATAGGCATCTGCCGTATATCCACCAGCTCTCTTTAGTAAGCTGCTCACACGTTCACTTCTGTTGTTGAGCGCATAGGGTCCGGGATATTGAACCTGACCGGAAACTTGCACCGACTCAGGTATTAGATACCCAGCTTTTCGCCTAATGGTAATTACATCATAAGGTCGCAGGGGCAGATTTGCATTGGTGGATGCCAAATCGCCATCTATCTCCGTATTGATAATTTCACTGGCACGGCTATCGCCAGCGGCAATAGAATCCCGCTGAATCAATCGGGCAATTTCAATGCTTTTGTAGGCGGCATCGGTAAAGCCCCCTGCTTGAATAATTAAATCTTTTAAAGTAAGACTATTCACATAATCATACTGCCCGGGTTGCCTAACTTCTCCTTGAATGCTGATTTTAAAAGTATCCCGTAAATCGGATACAGAACTAATGAGAACCTCATCTTCTCTTTGCAGAAGTAAATTATTTTCTGCGTCTCCCGCCAATGCTTTTTTGATGTCGAAAGAACGAATCCCCCTGCTTAAATCATCTTCTAGACGGATGATTTGTCCCCTACCAGTATAGGCATCCTGAGTCAATCCATCTGACTTTTTAATCAGATCGGCCACTCTTAACGAAGGAGTTAGCTGGTAAGTATCTGGCCGATATACGGCGCCCGATATTTTCACCCGATTCTGAAACCGATTCAACACTTTGTTGATCACCACCAAATCACCGGATGCCGGCTGATAGTTGGTAAAATCAGTCGCGGGTAAATCCAGTACAGTGCGCTCTTTATCGCTAAACTGATACACTTTTACCGAAGAACGATAAGCAGTATCGGTAAATCCGGAGGCAAATTGTAAAACCGATTGAAAATTTTCACCTGGGAGTATCTCAAAAATTCCGGGACGTTTTACCTGGCCCTGAATTTCAATGCGCTTTTTGTAGGCAGGAATTCTAATTACATCATTATCTTTCAAAGTAACATTGTCCGTTTGATCGCCGTATAACAACATTTTATACAAATCGATTTTACGTTCTACTTTATTATTGCGCACCAGTTCAATTTCCCGGAAACTACCGTAGGGGTTGGGACCACCAGCTACATACAAGGCATTGAAAATAGTAGACAAAGAGGACAGGTTATAATTGGCCGGTCGATTGCTACCGATTACAGTTACTTTAATGGAGCGGATTTTACTTAAGCTCAGGGATATCTTACTTCCGCCAGTTTGCAGGCTTCGGTAAACTGAGTTGGCCAAGGTAGCACGTATTTTTTGGGTGGCTGCTTCTACAGACATGCCGGCAACCTTAATGGGGCCAACATTGGGAACCGTAATTGAACCCTCAGCTGATACCGTCACTTCTCCATTGTACTCCTGGATACCGAAAACAGATAATTGGATTGCATCGTCTGGACCTAAAATATAATTGAGCGGCGTAGCCATTTTCATATTGGGTTCAAAGCTGGGAGACAGGCT
>JBIPLL010000198.1:0-5701 GCA_044368425.1 Beijerinckiaceae bacterium | reverse complement strand
CGGTTGTGTATTGAAGAACGATTCGAGACCCGACATTTAGTTTAGATGAATCATCATCTTTCTCGGCTTCTTGACGAACAGAAAACGATTCAAGAGGGTTATTGTATTCGAGACGACCGTATCGTTTTTCTAATTCAGATTGAATATTTTTGGGGTTGATTTTTTTTTCGGTTATTTTTTTGCTATTGATTTCTGTTCGGATTTTAGTGTTATTGGACGGATTCGGATCTATATTTAAATCGTCAAACAAGGCTTGGAGCGCCTCGCGCGTCTGCTGCGGTGTCTGGCTGGCGACATTTCTGCCCACGACTGCAGCGCCGGTCAGGAAGCGCCCGCGCTGTTCCGTTGTGAAGTCCTTCAGCGATGGGCGAAACCCGTCTGTATTCAGAAGGGCTTCAGATGCGTCGTTCATTGTACTCTGAGTAATGTAATCGGGGATCTTTCCAGTGTCTTTCGCGAGGTTGAGTTGGCCCTCGCTGGTGAAGTAGCGACCCGCGACAAATCCGATGGCGAACTTGAGCAAGCCGTTTGTGCCTGGATGTGAAGACAGCCCTTCCTGCGGCATGGCGCGGGCTGCGGCCAATGCCTTCGCTGTCACGTTGGGTGCAGCAGCATTTGTGTTTGCTCCGCCAGGAGCCGTGCTTTGCAATGAGCTTGCGCCTGAGCCTGTACCGGTCGGTGCGGTGCTCGTGCTCCCCGGCAATGTCCCGCCTGCTGCGGCCGATGTTTTGCCCGTTCCGGGGGACGCGCCAGACTTTGGCAGGTTGTCCGCGCCAGATCCAGAGCCTGCACCGCGACCAGCATCGGGTGCGGACAGTGCGTTTTTCCCAGCGCCCGACCTGGTGGTGGTTGCCGGAGTAGATGAACCAGAGCCCGCCTTGGGTCCATTCGTACGGTTGGGTTCGACTGCTCCCGACGCGCCGCCGGCTCTTGCCTTGGCCTGGAAAGCCTCGGCGCCCGAACTCTGACGCGCCGAATGCTGCGCGGGCTGCCCCGTCGACGGAGAACGAGAAACCATATAATCACCATTTTATATGAAAATAAAACATATGTAATTATAAAAAATAATTCGATTAATGCAATTAAAATTTATTCTCGATCGTTGATCGGTGCGTCGCCATGTCGTTAATTGCACCGATACGGGAGGATGTATGGACGTCACGCTAGGCAATCTGTGCGACGAGCGCGTGATCGCGCTGCTGGAACATCACCTGACGACGGCACGCGCCCAGACCGCGCCTGGCAGCGCGCATGCGCTCGACCTGTCGGGGCTCGCGGCGCCGGACATCTCATTCTGGACGGTCTGGGATGGCGAGGCGCTGCTCGGTACCGGCGCCATGAAGCGGCTCTCGGACGACCATGGCGAGGTGAAGTCGATGCACACGGCGCAGATCGCGCGCCGCCGGGGCGTTGGCAGCGCCATATTGTCGCATATCGTTGCGCAGGCGCGACGGCAGGGCCTGCGCCGTCTCAGCCTGGAGACGGGGTCGTGGGATTATTTCCGGCCCGCGATCGCGCTCTATGCCGCGCATGGCTTTGTCGAATGCGGCCCGTTCGGCGATTACCGGCTCGATCCCAACAGCGTCTTCATGACGCTGGACCTGACGGCATGATGCAATTCAAGCGGCCTTGCTCGCCCGGCTTGCGAGCATTTGCAGCTTCTTCTGCTGCTCGCCGGGCTGGATCAGGCCCGCTGACATGATGAGCTTCGCCGCCTCGTCGACCGGGATGGCGACCTCGATCACCTCGCTGCGCGGCAGGTAGAAATAGAAACCCGTGGTCGGGTTGGGCGTGCATGGCAGGAACACGCTGATCATCTCCGCCTCGCCGGGGATGGCGCTGGCAACGCTGCCCGTCGGCTCGGTCGAGATGAAGACGAGCGTCCACATGCCCGGCTGCGGGAACTGGACCAGGCCGACCTTCCGGAACGAGGTGCCCGACTGCGAGAACACCGTCTCGAAGATCTGCTTCACGCTCGAATAGAGCCCGCGGACGACCGGCATGCGCTCGAGCAGCATCTCGCTCCAGCCGACAATGTAGCGTCCGACGAGATTGGCCGCGAGGAAGCCGAGCAGGGTCAACCCGACAATGGCCATGATGAGCCCGATGCCAGGTATCTTGATGTTCAGGTAGCTGTCCGGGAGATAGGAGGCCGGCACCAGCGGCTTCACCCAGCCGTCGATCATCTCGACGAACCACATCGTGATGTAAATCGTGACGGCAAGCGGCCCGGCGACAACCAGCCCGGTCAGGAAGTAGTTGCGCAGCCTCGTCCTTAGCGAGACATGCGGAATCTCGACTTCGGGGGTGGGGTGCGTCTTGTCGGCTGACATTCTTGGCTCGCGTGTTGTTGAGACGTCGCGTCGCTGCTTGACTGACAGGGCATGATAAAGCGGCGCGTCTGCCCTGATCGAAGCGACACGGCAGCGGTGATAGATTGAACCGTGACCAGACGCGAATCAATTATCGGACCGCCCCAGCCACAGGACCACGCGATCACGGCTTCCGTGCGACCGGTCGGGCATGGACCCGCCCGCCGCGACGTGTTGGCCGGTGCGGGGGCCCTTCTGGCCGGCACGCTCGTGAGCGGGGCGGCGCCCTCGCGCGCGAGCGCTGCCGACCCTCTCTCGGGCCTGACCTGGCGCCGGGGCCTTGCCATGCATGGCGATCCGGCCTTGCCGGTCGATCCGGGAGGGACTGCGCCCGTCCTGCCCTATGCCGATCCGGCCGCGCGCCGGGGAGGGCGGGTCGTCCTCGCTGTCCAGGGCACGTTCGACAGCCTCAACCCCTTCGTGGTGAAGGGCGTGGCGCCGGAAGCGGTTCCCCGCTTCGTCCTGCAGAGCCTGATGATGCGCTCCGCCGACGAGCCGTTCTCGCTCTATGGCCTTGTGGCGCGCGAGGTCGCGGTCACCGCCGACCGCGGCACCATCGCCTTCCGCCTCGATCCGCGGGCCGCCTTTGCCGACGGCACGCCGCTGACCGCCGAGGATGTGCGCTTCACTTTCGAGCTGCTGAAGGCGAAGGGAAAGCCCTTCCATCGCTCGAACTTCGCCCGCTTGGCCGATGTCAGCGTGCCGGATCCGCACCTGATCGTCTTTCGGCTCGCCCGTGCCGACGACCGCGAATTACCGCTGCTTATCGGCCTCATGCCGATCTTCGCGCGCCATGCCACCGACCCGGCGAGCTTCGACAATGGCACGCTGGCGCCGATCCTCGGGTCGGGGCCGTATCAGGTCGCGCAGGTGAAGCCGGGCGAAAGCGTACTTCTTTCGCGCAATCCGGCCTTCTGGGCAGCCGATCTGCCGCTGATCCGCGGCCTCTATGCGCCCGACGAGATCCGCTACGACTTCTATCGTGACGCCAACACGATGTTCGAGGCCTTCAAGGCCGGGCTCTACGACCTGCGTTTCGAGAACGACCCGACACGCTGGACCACGGGCTACGACATTCCGGCCGTGCGCGAGGGGCGCATCCTGCGCGAGGCGCTGCCGATCGGCATTCCGAAGGGCATGAACGCCTTCGTGCTCAATACGCGCCGGCCCCACCTTGCCGATATCCGCGTGCGCGAGGCCCTCGGGCTGATGTTCGATTTCGAATGGGTCAACCGCAATCTCTTCGGCGGTGCCTATCGCCGTACGGCGAGTTTCTTCGAGGGCTCCGACCTCGCCTCGACGGGGCGCCCGATGGACGCGCGCGAGAAAGCCCTGCTGGCACCGTTCCCGGACGTAATCGCGCCGGCCATCGCATCCGGACAGTGGGCGCCGCCATCGGGCGAGGGCAGCGGGCGCGACCGCGAGCGGGCACGCCGCGCCATCGAGCTGTTCGCGCAGGCGGGATTCACCCTGCGCGAGGGCCTCATGCGCGCAGCGGACGGCGAACCCTTCCGGCTCGAAATGATGGCCGCGTCACGCCCGCAGGAGCGGCTTGCGCTGAACTTCGCCCAGTCGCTGGAGCGCATCGGCATCCGTCCGCGCGTGCGGCTCGTCGACGATGTCCAGTATTGGCGCCGCCTGTCGAGCTTCGATTTCGATCTGGTCCAGTTCAACTGGACCGGCTCTCCGTCGCCTGGAAGCGAGCAGATCAATCGCTGGGGCTCGGCGGCGGCCAGCCGTCAGGGCTCGCTGAATTATGCTGGCGCCCGCTCGCCTGCAATCGACGCGATGATCGCCGCCATGCTCGCCGCGACCGCGCGCGAGGATTTCGTCAGCGCCGTGCGTGCGCTCGACCGGGTGCTGCTGTCAGGCTTCTACGTGGTCCCGCTCTTCCACAAGGCGGAGGACTGGATTGCGCGCCGCTCCGAGATCCGGCGACCGGAAAAGGTGCCGCTCTTCGGATTGGCTGTGGAAAGCCTGTGGCGAAGCTAGGGGGCGTGCAACACTGATACATCGACCGAATCGCCGCCAGTGGCCAGTGTCGTATCCAGTTGCAATGTCCGGAAAAGGGTCATGGGAGCATCCACCCGCCCTCGAGAAGCGTCGGCCCCCGCGCCCGAACTGTCCCTGCCGCGCCTGCTGGCGGCGCAGGCGCGGACGAACGGGTCGAAGCCTTTTCTGTTGACGCTGCCCGGGCCGGACGGACGCGGCTCGGAAATGACCTTTTCACAGGTTCAGGAACAGGTGGACCGCCTGGCGGGCCTGCTGCGGCAATTGCGGCTGCCCGCCGCGGCGCCGGTCGCGTTGATGCTTCCCAGTGACGGGCGGGCCATCATCGCCCTGACGGCGGTGATGGAGGCGGGCCTCTCGGCCGTGCTGGTGCCGATCGCCGCGCCCCAGCCAATGCTGGCGCAGGCTCTGGAGCAGGCGAAGGCCGCCGCCCTGATTACGGTCAGCCGCTGGGCCGGCCTCGAAACGGCGGAAATGGCCCGCTCGCTTGCTGCCGGTCTCTACGGACTGCGCTTTGTCGCGGCCTTTGGAGCGAATGCGCCTGACGGCGTCATTCCTATCGACAATCTCGCCGCGACCTGGGCGCAGGACGCCCGCGTTGCCATGACGGAGCAGGCATTCACGCTGGTGCGGACAGTCGATTTCGGCCCGGCCGGGCAGGGACCAGTGCGTGTCGTCTCGCGCAAGACGAACGACCTCGTTGCCGCTGCGCTCCCGGTGGTCGCGATCACGGGCATGCGTGCAGGCGAGCGGATCCTGTCCACGATGGCGCCCGACGATCTGGCGGGGATCGTCAGCGGGCTTGTGCCCTCGCTGATGACCGGCATCCCGCTCGTCATGCTGCCGCTCTTCGACAGCGCGACGCTGCTGGCAGAGATCGGTCGCGCCCCCGGCGTGCACCTGGTTGTTCCGGCCGCCATCGAACAGGCGATCGATGACGCGGGTTTGCTCCAGGATGGCAATCTCGCCAGCGTGATGTTGACGCACCGCGCCCCCTGGCAGCGCTCTCAATCGCCGCCGCGCGCGGCTGGTGTCCTCATGGTCGACCTGATCGCGCTGGGCGAGGACTGCCTCTGCGCGCGCGAGCGTGAGGCCACGAGCAGGGGCGTTCCGCTCGACGGGCCGGTCACCCCGTTGAACGGTGGCATCTCGCTGCTGTCGCTCGCGATCGGATCTGCCGGAGCACGGGGCTCATCCAAGGGGCGCCTGTCAGTGACCGGACGCGCCGGCACGGTTCGCGATCCGGGCCCCGCGACAGCTGGTGCCTGGCGGATGCTAGACTGGGCGGCGCAGTGCGAGGATGGCGCGATCGTGGCGAT
>JBIPLL010000197.1:0-5711 GCA_044368425.1 Beijerinckiaceae bacterium | reverse complement strand
CAGGCCGCGCTGCTGCGCCTTGGCTTCCAGCACCCGCCTCTGCCGGTCCCCTGCGACGAGGCCCGGCAGGATGGCATTCACGCGGATGCGATCCTCGCCGAGCTCGATGGCCAGTGACTTGGTGAAGCCGATCACGCCCCATTTTGCCGCAGCATACGGCGAGCGCATCGCGAAGCCGAGCCTGCCGGCCACCGAGGACAGGTTGACGATCGAGGCATTGCCGCTGCGCCGCAGATGGGGCACCGCAAGGCGCGCGCAGTTGAACTGCCCCGTGAGACAGACCGCGAGGCAGCGGTCCCAGTCCTCGGGGTGGATGTCCTCCACCCGCCCCGTCGGCCCGGCGATCCCGGCATTGTTGACGAGGACATCGAGCCCGCCGAGCGCGCCGGTCACCGTCGCGAACAGCGTGCCGACCGCGTCCCGGTCCGTGACGTCGCATGCATGCGCCGTGATGGCGGGATCGCTGCCCGCAATAGCCTCGATTGCCGATGCGTCCACGTCGCAGACATGAACGCGGGCTCCCTCGGCCGCGAAGGCGCGTGCAATGGCAAGCCCGATCCCGCCAGCTCCCGCCGTGACCAGAACGCGCGTGCCCGAGAGGTTGAGGTCCATGATGCAGGTCCGCAAGCTGATGTCGCAAAGCCGCCCGGTTTCGCCATGAAGCCGGGGCGTGGACCTGTCACACGCAAGGCTGGACAGGCCGGCGTCTCTCCCTCTAACTGTGATCACAGTTTGGGGCAAGGTCGCGTTTCGGGCAAGGCAGCGTACTGGCGGTGCCCGCTTCCTGATGCAGCCCTATCCGCAAAGCGCCCTGTCGCGCGGCATCGCGGGATCAGCCAGCGCGCCGCGCCTGGCCCGATCGAAGCCGCCGCAGGCACAAGGAGACAGTCATGAGCCACGTCGCGGTCGTCGGAGCGGGCCTGATCGGCCGGGCCTGGGCCATCGTCTTCGCCCGCGCCGGGCTTGAGGTGCGCATCTGGGACCCGGAGCGCCTGGCGCTGGAGCGCGCGCGCCCTGCAATGGAGGCCGACTGCGCCGAACTGGCGGCGGCCGGGCTGATCGATGATCCAGATGCCTGTCTCGCCCGCATCGTGATGGCCCCAGAACTCGACGACGCCGTCAGGGGGGCAATCCTCGTTCAGGAGAATGGGCCAGAGCGTCTTGAGCTCAAGGCCGAACTGTTCGCGCGTCTCGACAGGCTGGCCCCGCCCGATGCGATCCTCGCTTCCTCGACATCGGCCATTGTCGCCTCGGCCTTCACCGAGGGCCTGCCGGGCCGCGCCCGCTGCCTTGTCGCCCACCCGGTCAATCCGCCGCATCTCGTGCCGCTGGTGGAGTTGTGCGGTGCGCCGTGGACCGACCCGCAGGTGATCGCCCGCGCCCGCGCCTTTTACGAGAGTGTCGGGCAGGTGCCGATCGAGATCCGCCGCGAGCGCGAGGGCTTCGTGCTCAATCGCCTGCAGGGCGCTGTTCTGGCGGAAGCTTTCCGGCTGGTCGGCGAGGGCACCGTCAGCCCTCAGGATCTCGATCATTGCCTGAAGAACGGGCTGGCGCTTCGCTGGTCCTTCATGGGTCCGTTCGAGACGATGGAACTCAACGCCCCCGGCGGTATTCCCGATTATTGCGAGCGCTATCTGGGCTTCTACCGGCGGCTGGCGCAGGAGCCGCCCCCGCCCCAGGTCTACGACGGCGAGAATGTCGGGAGGGTCCTCGAGCAATGGGCGGCGCCCGCGACCCCGCAGCGTATCGCGGCGCGCACCGCCTGGCGCAACAGCCGCCTTGCCGCGCTGGTCGCGCACAAGCGCGGCCAGCCCGACGGGACGTGATCGGGCTCACGGATGCGCTTGAAACTCGTCCCGATGCTTCTCATATTCGGAATGTGCCCGAAAAGGGCAGGGGGAGCGGCGCCGCACGAGGCGGGCCGTGACCCAGAAGCGGTTCGCTGGCGAAAGGGATGTGCTTTCGCGAGTTCCCTGCTTCCGAAGTGCCTGAACCTGGGGCTTCGCTCATGTCGCGTCTACCGTCTTTGTCTTCGCCCTTCCTGCTGGGCTTCGACGATATCGAGCGGGCTCTCGATCGGGTCGCAAAGGCGGCCGGCGACGGCTATCCGCCCTATAATATCGAGCGCCTGGCGCGCACCGAGTCGCAGCCGGAGCGGCTGCGCATCACACTGGCGGTTGCCGGGTTCACGCGCGACCAGCTGGACGTGACGCTGGAAGAGAGCCAGCTCATCATTCGCGGTCGCCAGACGGACGACAAGACGCGCCAGTACCTGCATCGCGGCATTGCCGCGCGCCAGTTCCAGCGCGCCTTTCTGCTGGCCGAAGGCATGGAGGTGCTCGGCGCCGATCTGTCGAACGGGCTGCTATCCGTGGACCTCGCGCGACCGGAGCCCGAGCGCATCGTGCGCAAGATCGACATTCTCGCGCGCGACTGACGCGAGGCCAAACTGCGGCGATCCGCCTGCAGATTTTTTGTGCGACCGGTGCGTTAAGTCAGGAAGCGACCGGAAAGGCGGACCGCCCGGCAAAGATATCCGCGGCACTGTAACCGCTCATGAGAGGGTCGCCCTTCGGGGTCGGCCTGGAGGGTGAATGATGCACAAGATCGAAGAAACGACGAAGCTGCCCCCTACCGAATTCGCCCATCTGGGCGAGGGAGAGGTGGGCTATGTGAAGCCGATGCGATCCGAGGATGTCGGCCGCTTCTTCCCGGGCGCTCCCGATATCGCGCCGGGCTTGAATCTGTTTGCGCTGGTCAGCGCGAGCGGCGCGCCGATTCTCGTGACCGATTCGCGCGCTGAGGCGCTCGCCAATGCCCGCGACAATGATCTCGAGACCGTCAGCCTGCACTGAAGGCCCCTCAGCCGCTCAACATGGCGGCCACGCTGCGCACCAGCAGAGCGATATCGGCGTCCCGTGACAGGCGGTGATCGCCGTCCTTGATCAGGGTGAGGCTGGCATCGGCGCCGGTCAGGTGCTCCATCAGCCGCAACGCATGCGAATGGGGCACGTCGGGATCCTGCATGCCCTGAAGGATCTGGACCGGACATCCGGGCGAAATCGGCCGGTTGAACATCAGGTGCCGGCGCCCGTCCTCGATCAGCCCCCGGGTGATCGGATAGGGCTCGGGCGAGTAGGCGGAAGGGCGCAGCCAGACACCGTCGTCCTCGATCTGTGCGCGGATCTCGGCGGGAAAGCGTTCCCACATCAGTTCCTGCGTGAAATCGACGGCAGGCGCGATCAGGACGAGGCCCCCGGGGCGTTGCTCCGGGGGCGCCTGTTGCAGGATCTCGCAGACCCGAAGGGCGATCCACCCGCCCATGGACGAGCCGACAAGCAGCGGTCGCTGCCCGCCATGCGCTCGCAGCACCGCCAGCGCGTCGGCGAGCCAGGTCGAGATCGTGCAGGCCGCAAAATCGCCTTCGGATTGCCCGTGCCCGGCATAGTCGAAGCGCAGGCAGGCGCGGCCCTCACCTGCCGCGAAGGCGTCGAGGGCCAGGGCCTTGGTCGAGTCCATGTCCGAGCGAAATCCGCCGAGCCAGACGATGGCCGGCCCGCGCCCGGCCCTTGCACGGACCGCGAGCCGCCGCTCCGGTCCCTCGACCGCCAGGCGCAGATGGGTCAGCGGCGCGGGATCCGGGATCGGGCTGGGACAATCGGGCGTCAAGGCAGGGCCTCCATCGGGCTCCGGGGACGGAGCTTGTTAAACAATGCAGGCGAGGCTGCATCCGGGGTGGATGTCTGATTCGGCTGGGGTTATCAGCTGGGCATCACAGATTGTCATGTCGGACAGAGCCGGGGAACCGAAACGCGTGAGCGCCGGAGCAGGATCGGGTAGCAGCTGGGCCGGTAGCGGCGCGCAGGCGGGATGGGCGGGTGTCCATGCCACGCTTCCGCACGCGCTCTCAGGCCGCACCATTCTCCAGATCGTACCGCAGCTCGAGGCCGGCGGCGCCGAGCGCACGACGGTCGATGTCGCGGAGGCGCTGGCGGCTCAGGGCGCGCGTGCGCTGGTGGCCAGCGACGGCGGCCGCCTTGTCGGCGAATTGCAGGCCAAGGGCGGCGTCTGGGTGCCGTTCCCGGCCCATGTGAAGAGTCCGCTGGCCATGGCGATGAATGTCGGGCGGCTGGTGCGCCTGTGCCGGCAGGAAGGGGTCTCGATCATCCACGCGCGCTCGCGTGCGCCGGCCTGGGTCGCGCTTGCCGCAGCGCGGCGCCTCGGATTGCCGCTCGTCACGACCTATCACGGGGCCTATTCCGGCCGCTCGGCCGTCAAGATCCTCTATAATTCCGTGATGGCGCGCGGCGACGTCGTCATCGCCAATTCGGCCTATACGGCCGACCTCATCGTCTCGATGCATGGCGGCGCGGCGCGCGAGCGCATCCGGGTCATCCATCGCGGCACGGATCTCTCGGTCTTTTCGCCCTCCGCCGTATCCCCGGAGCGTGTCGAGGCCCTGCGCCAGCAATGGGCCGTCGATCCGCATGAGCGTATCGTGCTGCTGGCCGCCCGCCTGACCGGCTGGAAGGGGCAGCGCGTCCTCATCGAGGCCGCCCGCAAGCTCGTCGATCGCGGCCTTGAGGATGTCGTGTTCATCCTCGCCGGCGACCCGCAGGGCCGCGAGGCCTATCTTCGCGAACTCGACAGCCTGATCGTCGAGCGTGGCCTGCAGCGCGTGGTGCGTCGGGTTGGCCATTGTACGGACATGCCGGCGGCCTTTCTCGCGGCCAGCGTCGTCACCGTGCCATCGACCGAGCCAGAGGCTTTCGGCCGATCCGCTGTGGAGGCGCAGGCGATGGGGGTGCCGGTGGTCGTCTCCGATCTCGGTGCCGTGCCCGAGACGGTGCTGGCGCCTCCGCAGGTGCATGCCGGCGAGCGCACCGGCTGGCGCGTTCCGGTCGGCGATGCCGCGGCGCTCGCTTTCGCTGTCGGCGAGGCCCTCGGCCTGCGGGCGAGTGCCCGCGACGCCATGGCCGAGCGCGCCCGCGCCCATGTCGCGCGGCATTTCTCGCTCGACCGGATGATCGCCCAGACGCTCGATGTCTATACGGCGCTTCTGGAACGGCGGCGCGCAGGGTCATGAATGTCCTGCGGTGACGCTTTGGTGGCCAAGGCGCGTGGAACAGGTTGACTTACGAGAAGTTTGGGCGACATTGCGCCACATTGGGACTGGTGTCGCGGGCAGGCCGAAAAGGGTCATGCGCATGCGTCACGGCGCCGCCCGCAGACATGGGAGAATGCAGCCATTCGCCGTCCGATGAGACCATTGCCGACTCCGCAAAAGGAGGGCCCTCGCGCCAATCGTGATATTCGCGGAGTTCGCGAAGTTCAGCTGATCGACGAAACCGGTCAGAACCGCGGTGTCATCACCTTCTTCGAGGCCCTCAAGGCCGCCGAGGAAGTGGGACTCGATCTCGTCGAGATCGCTCCCAACTCGACGCCGCCGGTCTGCAAGCTGCTCGATCATGGACGCTTCAAGTTCCTCGAGCAGAAGAAAGCGGCCGAGGCGCGCAAGAAGCAGAAGATCATCGAGGTCAAGGAAATCAAGCTGCGACCCGGCATCGACAAGCACGACTACGAGGTCAAGATGCGCTCCATGCGCAGCTTCTTCGAGGAGGGCGACAAGGTGAAGGTCACGATGCGCTTCCGCGGCCGCGAGATGGCGCATCAGGATCTCGGCCTGAAGCTGCTTGAGCGCGTTCGCTCCG
>JBIPLL010000251.1:0-4976 GCA_044368425.1 Beijerinckiaceae bacterium | reverse complement strand
GTCCCGGTGTCGAGCGTCAGAGCGGCGCCCGAACCCGACGCAATGACAAGGTCGAGCGGGCCAATGGACAATTGCATCGCGCCGGTGAACGCCCTGACCTGCCGCTGCGGCACAGGTTGATAGGTCAGAAGCGTCTGTGCCCGGTCAAAGGCCGACTCGCCGGGCAACCAGACGATTCCTCGCCGGTTCAACAACCGCGTTGACCCCAGCGGCGCGAGCCCGGCCCGTGCCGCAGTGACAAAAGCCGCGGGCTGCGTGATGTCGCAAGGCAGAAAGATCAACCATCCGTCCCAGCCCGTCCCCCACATCTGCGCGAGCGTGGGCTCGACGCTGGGTGATGCATCGGTCTCGGTCAGAAAGTAAATCCTGACTGCACGCCCTGGCGATCCGGCCGGATAGCAATAAAGGCCGGGAACCACCGAGCTAAACGATGGAGTCGGGTTGAACATCGATATTCACAATGCTGGAGAGAGGCGCGTGCTCCGGCATTTCCGGCCCACGCGCCCTTGACGTTCGGACTTACACGTCTTTGACCGCCTTGGCCGTGGCAGGGCTGATCGATCCGGCCACCGGATCGCCGCTGTTGAGCGCCATCCAGCTCACCTCGTCCGAATTGTTCCAGAAGATATAAAACTGCAACGAACTCCAGTTCACGTTGATCGGCAGATTGGCCTGAAACTGATAGGCTTGGTGCTGCCCGGCCGGCGTGATCTCAATGTAATTGATCCCTGGAGCGAATGTATTTGCCGACGGATTCGCCGGATCCCAGCCGGGATTGTCCGCCGCCGCCGGGCTCTGTGGTATGTAATTCGTCCCGGATGACGCGGCCGTTGCGCCGCTGATATTGATCTGTTGACCGTTGTTGACCGTCATGATGACGCCAAGCGTATTTGCATTGAATACAGAAACTGTAACTGTCACGATTATACCTTCCCTTTTTTAGCCCAGCAGCCATTCAAGCAGCTGGTCACCGATTGGTTTCCAAATAGGTTAGACATCCGGCGCGTTTTTTTCTAACATCAAATACAGCGCCATCAATTTAAGGACCTTCCACGCCAACAAAAGGCAATTCCACGGCGCAAATCAACTGTACAACAGCAACGTAAGCGCCGTTGGACATTCAAATTGTGGGTTTCAAACCGTGCGCCTCACTGCCAATGTGATAGTATTGCTTTAGTGCGCCTGACTCTGTCAACAGACAACTTCACGAAAAGCGCGAAGCCCGGACTATTTTCTGGGGGCTGTTATACAAACTAAAAAAGTCTCGGAATGTCCCCCGCCCCGGCCTCGATCAGGCCGCACCGAGACGGCGCAACCCAGCAAGCGCAGCGGCGCGTCGGTCCTTGAAAACAGCGCGTGAGATGAGAGTGCGCTCCTGATTGGCCCGAAGGGCTGCGAATGCCTGCAAGCCTCGCGCCCTGCGGAACCCGGGCATCGCCCGCCCGTCCGGGAGCGGTTGATGGGAACCGAAGGTCCGCAAAGCGAATTCTCGACCCGGCTGCTCAGCCAGCGACCGACCTCGCGGTTGCTGAACTCCTCGAAAACCTCGGCGAGATGCCAACATCGCTGCCGCAAATGCCGCATCGCCTGAAAGCGGCTCCGCTGGATCTCAGCGGCAAAAATCGCCCCGAACCGGTTCCACCAGGACCGCACCGTCTCGCGGGTTATGCCGATGCGGCGCTCGTGGAGTGGGCCCTCCACGTTTCGAAGCGACAGCGGATGGCGGACGTACAGCACCACGGTGAGGCGGATGATCTCGGGCGGCGCCCTGAACTCCCGGAAGACCCGGGGAGCGCTCATGCCATCGAGGCTGGCGCCCCCCCACCCCGACGACAAACCGATTTTCCGCTGAGAGCGCCCTCACATGAAACTGCGGCTGGAAGGGCTGTCTTGACCCTCGCATCCTGTGTGTATACCGTTTGAATTCGATTTGTATCCGGGTCCGTTCTGCATCTCGCTTCCTCGCGCGTGATGTCCCGGCCTCCATCAGGACCCGATCATGGCGCGCGGCAACGTCAGTGACATTCTCGGAGGTCTCCTGTTCGTCACGATCGGGACCGTCGGCGCCGCCCTTTCAAGGAATTATGAAATCGGCAGTGCCAGCGACATGGGGCCCGGCTACCTGCCTTTCGGGATCTTCATCATCATCGGGATCCTGGGAGCGATCATCACACTGCAGGGCCTCGCCGCAGCCCCTGAACTGCGCGACGAGCTGAAGCTGCGCCCTGTGCTTGCTGTCATCATCGGCTCGGCCGCATTCGCTGCACTGATGAGGACAGGCGGCTTTTTCGTCGCAACACTCGTCCTCGTCGTCATTGCCAGCCTCGCGGACAAGGAAGCGCGCTTCGGCCAAAGCGTCATCGTCGGAACGGTCCTCGGCATTTTCGGGACCGTCATATTCGGAATTGGGCTCGGCATCCCCCTGCCCGCCTGGCCGTGGTCGAACTAGCGATGGAAGACATCGCCTCGCTCTTCGTTCAGGGACTTCTGGTCGCCGGCACTCCGACAAACCTGCTCTTCTGCCTGATCGGCGCTTTCCTCGGGACCCTGATCGGCGTGCTCCCCGGCATCGGCCCGCTCGCCACGATGGCGCTGCTTCTGCCTGTCACTTATTACCTCCCGCCGCTGGCTGCGCTGATCATGCTGTCCGGCATCTACTACGGAGCCCTGTACGGAGGTTCCACGACCGCAATCCTGGTCAATCTGCCGGGCGAGACATCTTCCGTTGTCACGATGATCGACGGGCATGCGATGGCCCGCAAAGGGCGGGCCGGCTCCGCGCTGGCGATCGCAGCCATCGGGTCATTCTTCGCGGGATGCGTCGGAACCGTCCTGATCGCGCTGTTTTCCCCCGCCCTGGCGACCGTTGCGCTGCGTTTTTCATCTCCGGAATACTTTTCGATGATGGTGCTTGGGCTGATCGCGTCAGTCGTGCTTGCGCAGGGGCCGCTTCTGAAAGCGCTCGCCATGCTGCTGGTGGGGGTGGCGCTTGGCTTTGTCGGCACCGATGTGAACACGACCGAACAGCGCTTCACCTTCGGGGTGCCGGAACTGTTCGACGGGCTGGGCTTCGTGGCCGTCGCAATGGGCCTTTTCGGCATTGCCGATGTGATCGCCAATCTCGAAAAGCCGGAACGTCGAAATCAGACGACTGCCGTCATTGGATCGCTGATGCCAAGCCGTGCCGAGTTGCGTGCATCCGTCGGCGCGATCGTGCGGGGAACGGGCCTTGGCGCAATCCTGGGGCTTCTGCCGGGCGGTGGCGCAATGCTGGCGTCGCTTGCCTCCTACGCAGTGGAAAAGCAGGTCGCATCGGATCCCGATCAGTTCGGCAAGGGCGCGATCCAGGGGGTCGCCGGTCCGGAGGCTGCCAACAATGCGGCTGCGCAGCTCAGCTTCGTGCCGCTGCTGACCCTCGGGATTCCCGGCAATCCCGTGGTGGCCATGATGCTGGCCGCAATGATCATCCACGGGATCCAGCCGGGTCCGCAGGTCATGACGCAAAGTCCGGATCTGTTCTGGGGCTTCGTCGCCAGCATGTGGATCGGCAATCTCATGCTGCTGGTCATCAACCTGCCCCTGGTCGGGCTTTGGGTCCAACTCCTGCGGATCCCTTATCGTGTCCTGTTTCCTGCAATCCTTTTCTTCTGCTGCCTCGGGACATTCAGTCTCAATAACAGCGTGTTCGAAGTGGGTCTCGCTATCGGGTTCGGTGCGTTCGGGTTCCTGCTGATCAAGCTGAGGCTGGAGGCGGCGCCGCTTCTGCTTGGCTTCGTGCTGGGCCCTGCACTGGAAGAAAACCTGCGTCGCGCCTTGCTCGTTTCCCGCGGTGACTGGTCGGTCTTCCTCACCCGCCCGCTCAGCGCCGTGTTCCTTCTAATGACGGTCGCCCTGATCGCCGCAATCGCGATCCCAGCCGTCGCTAGACGCCGTGCCAGAACCTTCAGCCAAGGAGAAGCGTCATGAGAAGATCAATCCTCGCAACAATCGCCATCGCGGCGGCCGCGTTGTCGTTGAACATCCTGCCCGCTGCCAGCCAAGCCTATCCGTCCAAGCCGATACGGATCATCGTGCCATTTCCGGCCGGCGGATCGGCGGACATCCAGACCCGCGCCTTCGCCGAGGCCTTCGCCGTGGCGATGGGGCAACCGGTTGTTGTCGACAATCGCGGAGGGGCGGCCGGCAATATCGGCACCGAGGCGACCGTCCGCTCCGAGCCGGATGGCTATACGCTTCTGATCGGCGGCTCGAACGTCATCAACAACGTCCATCTCTACAAGAGCGTCCCCTATGACTGGAAGAAGGACCTCACGCCGCTGGGCCTGATGTTCTCAAATCCCAACGTCCTGATCGTCAACAAGGCCGTGCCTGCGTCGAACGTGAAGGAATTCGTGGAATTCCTGAAGGCTGCTCCTGGAAAGCACAAGTACGGGACCACTGGCGCGGGTGGATCGACGCATCTTTCGACTGTTCTGTTCATGAACATGACGAACACCGACATGCAGCATATCCCCTATCGTGGCGATGCACAGGCACAGACGGACCTGCTTTCCGGTGAAATCCAGGCGATATTCAACGGGATTTCGCCCTCCCTTGCCAATATCCAGGCCAAGGAGTGGAAAGCCCTTGCGACGACCGGCGCGAAGCGATCAGCCAAACTGCCCGACGTTCCGACGCTCCAGGAAAGCGGGCTCGACGGCTATGTCGTCGTGAGCTGGCAGGGTTTGTTCGGCCCGGCAGGCATGCCCGCCGACGTGATCGCCAAGATCAGGACCGGGTTCGAGGCCGTTTACAAGAATCCCGACGCGCTGAAGCGGTTCGAGCAGCTTGGAACCGAGCCTTTTCCCACGACCGCCGCAGAACACGCGGCCTTCATGGTCGCCCAGTCTGAAATCTGGACGCCCATTTTCAAGAAGCTGAATCTCACCCAGCAGTAAAAGCAAAAGGAACTCGCCCGTGCTCGACCTTTACACTGC
>JBIPLL010000596.1:0-5735 GCA_044368425.1 Beijerinckiaceae bacterium | reverse complement strand
TAAGCACAGAAATAAAACGGTAGAAATACCACAAGGAGAGATAAATGGCAACAAGAATGCAACAGCGCAGAGGAACTGCACAGCAGTGGAATACTGCAAACCCAATTTTAGCAGCAGGTGAAATCGGTTTTGAAACCGACACAGGCGCATTTAAGATAGGTAACGGATCATCTACATGGTCTGCCCTTAAGTACTTTACAGACGCAAGCGGTGCTCCAGAGTTACTCGACACCCTTAATGAACTTGCAGCAGCCCTTGGTGATGACCCACAGTATCTCTCTAATCACGTAAGCGCTACCACAAATGTCCATGGTATTGCAAACACAGCAGTCCTTGCAACTCTAGATGATGTTGCAGATGCAATCTCTGGTGCAGAAGTAGACCAGGCAGCACTTGCTGGTGTAGGTATTGATTGGAATGCTGGTACAGATCAATTTGACATTGACAGTACTGTTGTTACATTAACAGGTACTCAAGAATTAACAAATAAGACATTAGTTTCAGCAGATCTTGGCGGAAACTCAGTAGCCACAACTCAAAACGGTACTGACAGCACAACAAAGATTGCTACAACAGAATTCGTACAAGGAAGAATCTCATCACTTATTGCAGGAGCACCAGAATTATTAAATACACTGAGTGAACTTTCTGCTGCTATTGCTGATGATGAAGATTTTGCAGTAACTATAACTGCTGCTGTTGGAGAAAAGGTTGCAAAGGCTGGAGATACAATGACAGGTATCCTTACCTTATCTGGAACACCAACAGAACCTCTTCATGCAGCAACAAAGGGGTATGCAGATAATTTAGTTAGCACCCATAATGACTTAACACAAAACATACACGGAATTGCTAATACTGGCGACCTTGCAACTCAGTCATATGTAGATACTACATCAGACAACGCTGCAAATGGTGCAGTAGGAACTCACAATGCTTTAACACAAAATGTGCATGGAATTGTTGACACAGGACTTCTTGCAACAGAGTCCTATGCAGACGATGCTGTTTCAACACACGGATCATACACAACCAATGTTCACGGAATTGCAGACACATCTGCACTGGCATTATCAACAGACATTGAAGATCATAGACTAGACACAACAAACGTACACGGAATTGCAGATACTGCAGACCTTGTTCTTACAGATGATGCTCGTTTATCAGATACAAGAACACCAACAGATAATACAGTTACAACTGCAAAGATTGTTGACTCTAACGTAACTGCAGATAAACTTGCTGGTGACTCTGTAACAACTGCAAAGATTCTTGATGGAGCCGTTACATCTGCAAAGATTGAAAACGGAACAATCGTTAACGCTGATATTAATGCATCAGCAGCAATTGCACAGTCTAAGATTGATGGACTTTCAACAAGCCTTTCTGCAAAAGCAGATCTTGCTGGAGCAACATTCACTGGAACTGTATCAGGTATTACAAAGTCAATGGTTGGTCTTGCAAATGTTGACAATACATCAGATGCAGACAAGCCAGTTTCAACTGCTACACAAACAGCACTTGACCTAAAGGCTCCAAAGGCTGCCCCAACATTTACTGGAACAGTTACAGCATCAAATGACCTTGTTATTGATGGAAACCTAACTGTAAATGGTACAACATTTAACGCATCATCAACATCTATCGTAATTGAAGATAACATGGTTCAACTTGCTCACCAGAATGCTGCTAACGCAGTAGACCTTGGTCTTGTTGTAGCATACAATGATGGTGCAGCAAAGCACTCAGGTATCGTAAGAGACGTATCCGACGATAAGTGGAAGTTGTTCAAGGGTGTAACTTCAGAACCTTCAACAACAGTTAACTTTGGTCAGGGATCACTTGATAACCTTGCAGTTGCAGCACTTGAAGCAACAACCGTAACTCCTTCATCTGGCGTAGTCTTCTCAGACGGTACACAGACAAAGGAAGGCGTTGCATCAAGAACTCCTATAGTTCAAAAGTCATCAGCATATACACTTTCAACACTGACTCATAGAGACTCACTAATTGAAGTATCTGCTGCAGCAGTAATAACAGTTCCAACAGATGCAACTCTAAACTATCCAATCGGTACATCTATTGATATTCTTCAAACAGGTACAGGAGAAGTTTCAGTTTCACCAGTAAATGGAACAGTAACCGTTAATGCAACTCCAGGAAGAACACTACGTACGCAGTGGTCAACCGCTACTCTATTTAAGAGAGCAGCAAATACCTGGGTTCTTTACGGAGATCTTAAGTAATTTTATCATAAAAAGGGGAATAAATAATGGCAACTAAAAAAACAGGTAGAAAGTCTACATCAGCAAATGACTTTTTGGAGCCAAAGCCACCAATCAATGTTGTTCCAACTAACACATGTAGTGGTAGAGCATACAACGATGGTGCTGTATCAGTTGCCTTTACATTACCTGAAGGATCTCCTCCAGCAACCTCTTTTACAGTTACAGCAAGCACAGGACAAACAGCAACTGGAGCATCATCTCCAATCACTGTGACTGGAATTGCTGCAGGAGCAACTCCTACATTTACAGTAAGAGCAACAAATGCTTCTGGAACATCAGCAGCCTCATCTGCTTCATCTGCAGTAACAGTTACAACAAGACCAAACAATCCTACAGGTGTTTCAGCATCTGCTACATCTGCAAACACAAATACAATATCATGGACTCTTCCAACTGGATCAGCAACTGGAGGTACCGCATTAACATCAATCAGAATCACTGGTTCGGATGGATCAAGTTATACTGGTATTTCTCCTTCTGCAACATCTTATGCTGCAAATGACCCAGGAGTAAGTCCAGGATCACAGACCTATACAATTTTTCTTTCAAATGCATGTGGAGAGGCAACTGGTGTAACGACTAACAGCGTTAACACTACTCCTCCATTTTTCCCATTCTTCCCGCCGTTCTTCCCATTCTTCCCGTTCTTCCCATTCTTCCCACCGTTCTTCCCATTCTTCCCGTTCTTCCCATTCTTCCCACCGTTCTTCCCATTCTTCCCGTTCTTCCCATTCTTCCCACCGTTCTTCCCATTCTTCCCGTTCTTCCCATTCTTCCCACCATTCTTCCCTTACTTCCCATTCTTCCCATTCTTCCCACCGTTCTTCCCATTCTTCCCGTTCTTCCCATTCTTCCCACCAAGTTTCACACCACCACCAACTGGTGGCGGAGGCACCGCCTGCTCCTGTGGATATTGCTGGAGATGTAGCGTATGTTGCCCAGGAAGAGGATGTGCTTGTTAAAGTTAGTGGGGGCATATAAAAATATGCCCTCATTAAATAACATATGCTATAATAAAAGTACTAAAGGAGATTATTAATGTACGCAATATTAGTAGAAAATAATGATGCTTATGATGTTATTGGGATATACTCAAGCAATAAGCCAGAAGTAATGGATAATCTTGCTGCAGCCTACGCAACTGGAGCAACTATTTCAGCAATTGATGCAAGTGCATATAAGCAAACAGCATTGCATGGAGCAACATTTGATGGTTCATCATTTTCTGGAGGAACTGCAGGGCCTAACTTATTAACTGCTACACAGGAGCAATTAGATTCTTTTAATTTATACGCATTTTTGTCTAACAATGTTGTTGTTGCAAGAATGGCTGTGCCATCAGAAGGTCCAAAGGCAGAAATGTTTGCTGCTGCAAATGCTGCAGGCATGATCTTGGCAAAGATTCCAGATAGACAAACTGTTTATGTCGGTCAAACATATAATTGGGACGGAACCTCTTTTAGCACAATAGCATAACTTTAACTTTGAAAGGTTAATCGTATGGAAATTTATGATGAAAACCAGAATCCCTGGTTTACTAAAGATCGTTCAGAAACTGCATCAAACAGATATCCGACTAAGACTTTGCCAAATGGCATAGTTGTAGAAAATCCTGGACTTGGGCTAAATGTTTACAGAAATGTTTTTAGTAAAGATGATGCTGATAGATATATCAAAATACTTGAATCAAATTTAGACGGTACACGAAGATATAAGTGGTCAGAAGCACAAGTTACAAACTCTACAACTCCAATTAAAAGAGCAAGAGATGCTGTAGATTTTAAGTATAAGCAAGAAAACTTAGGTCCTAGAGATGAGTTCAATGGAGAACTAATTGATCTACATGAAGAAATTTATCAAAAATTAAAGTTTTGTATAGACGACTATGCACGTTATTGGGGAATTAATGTTATTTATTATGAAGCATTTAATTTTGTAAAATACGAAGGTGAAGGAAAACACTTTAATATCCACGCAGACCATGGTCCAGCATACAATGCAACTGTTTCTGCTGTTATCTATATCAATGACGATTATGAAGGCGGAGAAATACAATTTCCAAGATTAGACGGCTATACTCTCACACCCAAGGTTGGAGATATTGCTGTATTCCCATCTAACTACATTTATGAGCATGCATCTCTTCCAATGAAGAGCGGTACAAAATATTGTGTCGTAATCATGACTGATATTAATGAGTTAGGTCATCAGCATGTCCGATGAATACCAAAAAGTATCCTTTAAAACATACCGCCCATGGCTAACAAAAGAAAGTAAATCTGCTCCAACTCCTACTCAAAAAGAAATACCTCAATGGTATAAGGATGCTGATAGGTTTGCTAAAAATCCAGTAACTGGAGAATACTATAAAGCGCCAAGAGAGGTTTGTCCATTTCCAAAGTCTGGAACTACAGATGACTACGGCATGATTCCTACATGGAAGGCTTGTCCAGCAATTATGGATGCTTTTATTACTGGCTATGTATTTAGAACTCCAACTGATATTACATTTACTAAAAATAGTAAAGGATCTTTAGATTTTAAAATAGAAAATCAAATGTATAGAGACTTTTGTACATCTAGACCACCAATGCCACAATTTGAACATCCACAAGGATATTACAAAGATCATTTTGCTTGGATGCCAGATTGGGGTATGAAGTTACCAGAAGGCTATAGCGCATTATTTATGACTCCAATGAATAGGTTTGACCTACCATTTATGAATACTACTGGAGTGGTAGACTCAGATAAAGTTGAGTTATTGGGTAGTTTTCCATTTTTCATTATCGAGGGTTGGGAAGGAACCATTCCAGCAGGAACTCCATACCTACAGATACTTCCATTTAAGAGAGAAAACTGGGAGCATGAACTTGACATTTTAGATTCATCAACAGTGTATGCTAAAATAGTAGATAACGCAAATATTTATCGACAGCCAGATGGCGGGGTATATAAAGATAAAGTTTGGACAAGAAGAGAGTATAAGTAAAAGGAGATATCATGTCAACCTGGACAGAAAAAGAAACGCTAGGGTTTGGAATTACTTGCTATAGAAATGTTATCAAGCCAGAACTAAATATTATAGAAAGATTAGAAAATCTTTTAGGTTCTCCAGCACCATGGGGAGAGTTATCTCCAGAAGGTAAGCCATATCACTGGCTACCAGCATATGTAGGTTATCAACAGTTAATGCCAGACTATCGTGACTGTTATGACTTTAAGTTTAAAAAGACAGATATTGAAAATGATAAAAGCGAAGACTCTCTTTTGCTTCAAAAAATTTGGCAAGACGTTTATGACGCACAGGCTCCAGCAGTAGATGATTATCGTAGAGATTATAACATTATGCCATTAAAGTATTGGGAAGCATTTAACTTTATAAAGTATGGACCAGGACAACACTTTAAAGAGCACCACGATCATGGATTCTCTTATAACTGC
>JBIPLL010000195.1:0-5736 GCA_044368425.1 Beijerinckiaceae bacterium | reverse complement strand
CGTGAAGATGGAGCAGGGCTGGGACCGCATCTCGGCCGCCTCCCACGCCTGGGAATCGACCGCCTTCCCGATGCTGACCGGCACGCTCGTCACGGCAGCGGGCTTCCTGCCCATCGGCCTGTCGGCCTCCTCGACCGGCGAATATGCGGGCGGCATCTTCTGGGTCGTTGGCATCGCGCTCGTCGCGAGCTGGATCGTCGCCGTCGTCTTCACGCCCTGGCTGGGCGTGAAACTCCTGCCTGCGATCAAGCCCCATGCCGTGGATGCTGCTGGCGGTGCGGTCCACAACGACCCCTATGCCACGCGCACCTACCGCATCCTGCGTGCTGCGGTGGACTGGTGCGTGCGCTACCGGCGCGTGACCGTCGTCATGACGGCCCTCGTCTTTGCCGGTTCGATCTACGGCTTCACCCGCGTCCAGCAGCAATTCTTCCCGCTGTCGGAGCGCCCGGAACTGTTCTTCCAGATCCGGCTGCCGGAAGGCTCCTCGATTGGCGCGACGCTGGCCGCCGTCAAGGAGGCCGAGACGCTCTATGCCGGCGATCCGGGGCTTGTCACGGCCACCGCCTATGTCGGGCAGGGCAGCCCGCGCTTCTGGATGGGGCTGAACCCCCAGTTGCCGAACGAGGCATTCGCCGAGATCGTGCTCGTGGCCCGCGATGTCACGGCACGCGAGGCGATCAAGTCGCGGATCGAGAAGGCCGTGGCGCAGGGAGTTCTGACGCAGGCGCGCGTGCGTGTGGACCGCTTCAATTTCGGCCCGCCGGTGGGCTTCCCGGTCCAGTTCCGCGTCGTCGGACCCGATACCGGCAAGGTGCGGGAACTCGCAGCACAGGTGCGCGATATCGTGCGCGCCAACCCGCATGTTGTCGATCCGCATCTCGACTGGAACGAGATGACGCCCTCGATCCGTCTCGACATCGACCAGGAGCGGGCCCGCGCGCTTGGCCTGACCCCGCTCGAGGTGGGGCAGGCGCTGCAGACCCTGTTGAGTGGCGTCACCGTGACATCCGTGCGGGCCGGAACCGAACGTGTGGACGTGGTCGCCCGTGCCGTCTCGGCCGAGCGGCTCGATCTGGGCGCCATCGGCGATCTTGCGCTGACGACGCGCGACGGCCGCGCCGTGCCGCTCGCCCAGGTAGCCCGCATCGGCTATGGGCACGAGGAGCCGATCCTCTGGCGGCGCAATCGCGACATGGCGATCACGGTGCGTGCCGACATCGCCCCCGGCGTGCAGGCGCCGGACGTGACCATGGCCATCTGGCCGAAGCTGCAAGCTGTGCGCGACAATCTGGCGACCGGTTACCGCATCGAGATCGGCGGGGCCATCGAGGAGAGCCGCAAGGGCAATGCCGCTTTGTTTGCGCTGTTCCCCCTGATGCTGATCACCATGCTGACCCTGCTGATGATCCAGCTCCAGAGCTTCTCGCGGCTCTTCCTCGTCTTCCTCACGGCGCCGCTCGGGCTCATCGGCGCATCGCTCGCGCTGAACCTCGCCGGCAAGCCCTTCGGTTTCGTCGCCCTGCTCGGGCTCATCGCACTGGCCGGCATGATCATGCGCAACACCGTGATCCTGGTCGACCAGATCGAGACTGACGTTGCCGGCGGCTCGACGCGCCGCACCGCCATCGTCGACGCGACCGTGCGGCGCGCCCGGCCCGTCGTGCTCACGGCGCTCGCAGCCATCCTTGCCATGATCCCGCTTTCGGGCAGCGCCTTCTGGGGCCCGATGGCCTTCACCATCATGGGTGGTCTGTTCGTTGCGACCTTCCTGACGCTGCTGTTCCTGCCGGCGCTCTACGCGATGTGGTTCCGCCGCACGCTCGACGCGGTCGCGCCGGGGGCACTCCCCCCGGCCGGCGAGACCTCGCAGACCGGAGAGCCGGCATCCCCCGCGCCCGGCCCCCGCTACGCGCTGGCCGCCGAATGAAAAGTGGCGGGGCCCGCAAGCCCCGCCTTCACAACGTCCGGATCTGGCCTTCGCGTCTCAACCGCGCAGCATGCCGCCCGTGCGCTTGCCGACTTCCGCCACGATCTTCTGGCCGATGGCGTCGATCTCGGCATCGGTCAGCGTGCGCTCGGTCGGCTGCAACGTCACCGCGACGGCCACCGACTTGCGGCCTTCGCCGACGCCCGGCCCCTCATAGAGGTCGAAGACCTCGACATTGCTGACGAGGTTGCGCTCGGCCGCATTCACCGCCTTGACCACATCGCCCGCCGCGACGTCGCTGCCCACGACGAAGGCGAAGTCGCGCGTCACCGGCTGGAAGTCCGACAGCACCAGCTTGGGCTTGCGGCGCGTGGGCCGCGCCTTCGGCATCGGAAGCACGTCGAGCGTGATCTCGAAGGCGAAGATCGGCCCGCGTGCGTCCAGCGCCTGCAAAACCTTGGGATGAACCTCGCCGAATGCGCCGACGATCCCCTTGGGACCGAATTGCAGCGTGGCACTGCGGCCCGGATGGAACCAGGACGGACCGCCCGGCACGATCTGCATCCCGCCGGTCGGCACGCCAAGCGCCGCCAGCAGCGCCATCGCGTCGCCCTTCACGTCGAAGGCATCGGGCGCACCTGAGCCCTGCCAGTGGCGTCCGCGCCCGGCAAATGCCGCAAGGCCGCGCCGCACCCCGCCTGCGCGGATCGTCTGGCCTTCGGGGGCGTCGGAGGCGAAGACCTGACCGACCTCGAACAGAGCCACATCGCCGATGGCGCGATCGACATTGCGCTGCGCCGCCCGGATCAGGCCCGGCAGCAGCGAGGGCCGCATGTCGGACAGATCCGACGCGATCGGGTTGGCGAGCCGCAAGGCCGGCGCGCCGCCGCCGAAGAGCTGCGCTTCCTCGTGACCGATGAAGGACCAGGTGATGGCCTCGACGAGCCCGCGCGTGGCAAGCGCCCGCTTGGCCTGCCGCGTCCGCTTCTGGATCGGCGTCAGCACCGGGCGCGAGACTTCCGGCTTCAGACGCGGCAGCGGCGTCGAGCGCACGCGGTCCAGACCGGCAATGCGCACGATCTCCTCGACCAGATCCGCCTTGCCCTCGATATCGCCGCGCCAGGATGGTGGCGATACCTTCACGCGGTCGCCGATCCCGGCGACATGGAAGCCGAGCTGTTGCAGGATCGCCTTGGCCTCCGCCGTGGGAAGATCGAGCCCGGTCAGGCGCCGTGTCTCCGTCCACGGGAAGTCGATGATGCGGCCCGTATCCGGGATCTCGCCGGCCAGCAGCATCTGGCAGGCCGTCCCGCCGCCCAGCTCCACGATCATCTGCGTGGCGAGATCGAGGCCGCGCATGCAGAAATCGGGATCGACGCCGCGCTCGAAACGATAGCGGGCATCGGTCGAGATGCCGAGCCGCCGTCCCGTGCGGGCGATCGTGAGCGGATCCCACAGGGCGCTCTCGACCAGCACGTCGACCGTCGTCTCGTCGCAGCCCGAGGCCTCGCCGCCCATGATGCCGGCCAGCGATTCCACGCCCGCATCGTCGGCGATGACGACCATCTCCTCGTCGAGCGCATAGCTGCGTCCGTCGAGTGCCAGGAGGCTTTCGCCCCGGCGCCCGCGCCGGACCACGAGACCGCCCTTCACCTTGGCCGCGTCGAAGACATGCAGCGGCCGGCCCCGGTCGAAGGTGATGTAGTTGGTGATGTCCACGAGCAGGTTGATCGGGCGCAGCCCGATGGCGGTCAGCCGCCGCTGCATCCAGTCGGGCGAGGGACCGTTGCGCACGCCCCGCACGAGGCGCAGCGCGAAGGCCGGCGCAAGATGGCGGTCGGCGTCTTCGAGATCGAGCGTCACGGGGACGGGGCACGGCCCTTCGCCGCGCAAGGGCCGGGGCTCCTGCGTGATCAGCTTGCCGAGCCCGGCGGCGGCGAGATCGCGCGCGATTCCGGCCACGGATGTGCAATCCGCCCGGTTCGGCGTCAGGTTGATCTCGATGACGGCATCGTCGAGCCTGGCCCATTGCGCATAGGGCACGCCGATGGGCGTATCGGCGGGAAGGTCGATGATCCCCTCGTGGTCATTCGACAATTCGAGCTCGAAGGCCGAGCACAGCATGCCCTTGCTCTCGACGCCCCGGATCGTGCCGACGCCCAGCGTGATGTTCTTGCCGGGAATATAGGTGCCGGGCGGCGCGAACACACTCTTCATGCCGGTGCGCGCATTGGGCGCCCCGCACACCACCTGGATCGGCGCGCCCGAGCCGTCATCCACCATGCAGACGCGCAGCCGGTCGGCATTGGGATGCTGCTCGGCCGAGATGACATAGGCCGTGCGATAGGGCGCGAGCGCCTTGGCCTTGTCGCGCACGTCCTCGACCTCGAGCCCGATGCGGGTGAGCGTCTCGACGATCTCGTCGAGCGAGGCGCCCGTGTCGAGATGATCCTTGAGCCAGGAGAGTGTGAACTTCATCGCGGATCTCCGGCGACATGGCGCAGATCAGTTGGACGCCATGGAAAGCTGGGTCAAAGGTCAGGAGAAAAGCGTCGCGGCAGGCTCAACTCGACAAGCCGCCGACGAGGCTCGGCAGGTCGAGCGGGCGGAAGCCGTAATGCGACAGCCAGCGCAGGTCGGCCTCGAAGAAGGGGCGCAGATCCGGCATTCCATATTTCAGCATCGCGATGCGGTCGATGCCCATGCCCCAGGCGAAGCCCTGATAGACATCCGGGTCGAGCCCGCAATGGCGCAGCACATTGGGGTGGACCATGCCGCAGCCCAGGATCTCCAGCCAGTCCTCGCCTTCGCCGAAGCGGATCTCGCCACCCTGCCGCGAGCACTGGATGTCGACCTCGGCGGACGGCTCGGTGAACGGGAAGAAGGACGGCCGCAGCCGCATCTTCACGCTGTCCACCTCGAAAAACGCCTTGCAGAATTCTTCGAGGATCCATTTCAGGTGGCCCATATGGGCGCCCTTGTCGATGACGAGGCCCTCGACCTGATGGAACATCGGGGTATGGGTCTGGTCGCTGTCGCAGCGATAGGTGCGCCCCGGGATGATCACGCGGATCGGCGGCTCCTGCGCCTTCATCGTATGGATCTGCACCGGCGACGTGTGAGTGCGCAGCAGCTTGCGCTCGCCGTTCGTATCCGGATTGAAGAAGAACGTGTCGTGCATCTCCCGCGCCGGATGACCGACAGGGAAGTTCAGCGCGGTGAAGTTGTAATAGTCCGTCTCGATATCCGGCCCCTCGGCGACGGCGAAGCCCATGTCGCCGAAGATCGCCGTCAGTTCGTCGATCACCTGGCTGATCGGGTGGATGCGGCCAAGCTGCTCGGGGCTCTCGCGCACCGGCAGGGACACGTCGATCCGCTCGCGGGCAAGCCGCGCCTGCAGGGCGGCATCGGCAAGCGTCGTCTTGCGCTCGCCCAGCGCCGCCTGCACCCGGTCGCGCAGGCCGTTGATGACCTGGCCCTGCGCCTTGCGTTCGTCGGGTGACAGGGCGCCGAGCCCCTTCAGAAGCCCCGTGATCGCACCGGACTTGCCGAGCGCGGCCACGCGAACCTCCTCGAGCCCCGCCTCGTCCGCAGCGCCCGCCACACGGGCAACGAGTTCGGCTTCCAGCCCTGCCAGATCTGTCGCTGCATTATTGGTCATGGCTTCGTGATCCTGGCTTCGTAATTTTGGGCTGTGGTCCGACGGCCGGCGTCGGACGCCTTGCACTGGCCGCCTGGATTAATCGCGGATGTCGTACCCGTGCTGGCCCGCACTCGCAAGCGGCTTGGCTCGCCGGCAGGAAACC
>JBIPLL010000406.1:0-3327 GCA_044368425.1 Beijerinckiaceae bacterium | reverse complement strand
TGTTGTAATCTGCGCGCAGGCGACGAGGCGTCTATTGCGCCTCGTCCCGTCCAGTGAGGCGCTGCAGCGCGGCTTGTTCCGCAGAGGTCAGCTGCACAGGCGTCTCGACCGCCGGCACGGGCCTGCGGCGCAACATGCGGTACAATCCAAGCACGCCAAGCAGCAGGACAAGAGCCGGCGAAAGCCACAGGAGAAGCGTGCCTGTGTTAAAGGGCGGCTTCAAGAGAACGAATTCGCCGTAGCGCGCGACGACGAATTCCGTCACGTCGCGGTCGCTGTCCCCGGCAACCAGGCGTTCCCGGACGAGGCGGCGCAGATCCTGCGCGAGCGGCGCGTCCGAATCATCGATCGACTGGTTCTGGCAGACAAGACAGCGCAAGCCGGCCGACAGGGACCGCGCGCGGCTTTCAAGCGCAGGATCCTTGAGAACCTCACGCGGCTGGACCGCGAGCGCCGGCATCGCAAAGAGCGCGAGTATCAGCGCCGACAGGAGGGACAGGGATGAGCGCCGCGACATGACCTACTCCGCGGGTATGGCTTGCGCCGGGACAGCGCCTGCCGCCCGCTTGGGAGCCCCAACGCGGAAGCGCCGGTCCGTCAAGGACCAGAATCCGCCGAACGCCATCACGACCGTGCCCAGCCAGATCAGGAGAATCAGCGGCTTCCAGAAGATCTTGACGCCGATACTGGTTCCGTCAGGCTGCGGTTCGCCTAGGCTCACATAGAGCTGGCTGAAGCCGAATGTCCGGATGCCGGCCTCGGTGGTGGGCATGTTGCGCGCGGGATAGAGCCGCTTCATCGTCTCTGTCGTACCGAGCTCGCGCCCGTTCCGGCTGATGACGAAGGAACCGACATCCTCGCGGTAGTTCGGTCCGGTGCGCGGGAAGACCCGATCAAGCCTGACCTCATAGCCGGCGACCGGCACCGTCTCGCCGATCCGCATCGTGACGATCGTCTCGGTGCTCCATGCCGTCGCGGCAATACCGATCACGCTCATGCCGACGCCGAAATGGGCCATGGCTGTGCCCCAGGCGGAGCGTGGCAGGCCGATAGCCCGAAGCCATGCGAGCTTCAGTCCGACCCCACGACCGAAGGCACGCTGCGTGATCTCGGTGACTGCGCCCGCCATGACGAAGATACCGAGGCCGACGCCGACGGGAGCAAGGACAGGCCCGCCCCACATGAAGGCCGCGCAGCCAACCGTCACGAGCACGGCCACTGCGATGGCCGCCGCGAGCCTTTGCGCGGTGCCCAGAAGGTCGCCTCGTTTCCAGGCAAGCTGCTGTCCGAATGGAAGCAGCAGCAGGAGCGGCGCCATGACGGGGCCGAAGGTCGCGTTGAAGAAGGGAGGTCCGACGGAGATCTTCGCACCCGTCACGGCCTCCAGCGCGAGGGGATAAAGCGTGCCGACGAAAACGGTGGCACAGGCGGTCGCGAGCAGGAGATTGTTGATGACGAGTGCGCCCTCGCGCGACACCGGCGCAAAGATCCCGCCCTGACGAAGGAGCGGCGCGCGCCAGGCGAAGAGCGCCAGACTGCCTCCGATGAAAAACACGAGGATGCCGAGGATGAAGACACCGCGTTCCGGGTCGGTCGCGAAGGCGTGGACCGAGGTCAGCACGCCAGAGCGAACAAGGAAGGTGCCGAGCAGCGAGAGCGAGAAGGTCAGGATCGACAGAAGAATGGTCCAGACCTTCAGCGCCTCCCGCTTCTCCATGACCAGGGTCGAGTGCAGAAGTGCCGTGCCGGCAAGCCACGGCATCAGCGATGCGTTCTCGACGGGATCCCAGAACCACCAGCCGCCCCAGCCCAGTTCGTAATAGGCCCAGTACGAGCCCATCGAGATGCCGAGCGTGAGGAAAACCCAGGCAAGCAGCGTCCAGGGGCGTACAGCGCGCGCCCAGGCGGCATCGATCCGACCCTGAATCAATGCTGCGGCGGCGAAGGAGAACGAGATCGAGGCCCCGACATAGCCGACATAAAGCAGCGGCGGGTGGATCGCGAGGCCAATATCCTGAAGGATCGGGTTGAGGTCCATACCCTCCATCGGCGCCGGATCGAGCCGGGCGAAGGGGTTGGACGTCATCAGGATAAACAGGATGAAGGCGGCGCTGACCGAGCCCTGGACAGCAAGGGCGAGGGCTCGCAACCGGTCCGGCACCGAGCGTCTCGCCAGAGCAACCAGAGCCCCGAACATGGTCAGGATCACGACCCAGAGGAGCATCGAGCCCTCGTGGTTCCCCCAGACGCCGGTGAGCTTGTAAAGCGCAGGCTTGAGCGAGTGCGAATTCTCGACGACGTTCTGCACCGAGAAATCGGAGGCCATATAGGCGTAGCAGAGTGCGCCAAAGGACAGCAGGGCAAGCGCGAATGTCCCGAGCGCGGACGGCCCCGCAACCGAAAGGAGCGCCGCATCATTGCGGACATGCCCCCATATCGGGAGGACGAACTGGATCAGCGCCAGGGCCAGCGACAAGACGAGTGCATAATGGCCGATCTCAACCGACATCGCTTACCTCACGGCCTTGCTGCAGCTGGCGCGCCGGCTGAACCCTGCCAATGCCCCTGCTTCTTGAGCGCATCGGCCACCTCGCGCGGCATGTAGGTTTCGTCGTGCTTGGCCAGAACGGTGTCGGCCCGAAAACTGCCGTCCGGCTGAAGGGTGCCTTCGGTCACGACGCCCTGACCCTCCCGGAAAAGGTCCGGCAGCAGTCCGGTGAAGCTCACGGCAATCGCGCGGTTGGTGTCGGTCACGCGGAAGCGCACCGTCTGGCCCTGCTCACGCTTGATCGAGCCCTCTTCGACGAGACCGCCCAACCGGAAGCGGGTGCCGGGTGTGATCTGCTTGTCGACGATGTCCGTCGGGCCGTGGAAGAATACGATCGTGTCGCGCATCGCGAACAGGACGAGGCCGACCGCCACGGCAAGCGTCGCGAGTGCGGTGCCGATCATCGTGAGGCGGCGTTGCTTGCGCGTCATGGCTTTGTCCCGCCGATCCCGAGTTCGCCGGCGAGACGGTCAAGGCCGGTGAGGGCGTCCGGCTGCGCCGACAGGGCAGCCCGCGCCTGGCTCAATGCCTGAGCTGCGGCCTGAGGTCCATCGAGCACCAGTCGCGCCCTGACGAGGCGCGTCCATTCCTCGGGCGATCCGCCCTGCTGCCGCAGGCGCTCGGCAAGGCCCGAGACCATGCCCTCGATTGCCGTGCGCTGCTCGCCCGGAGGGAGGGCGGCGACAGCCTGACCGGCTGCGCTTTCCGGTCCCGATTGCGGCGCGGGCAGCGCCACACCTTCGAGGCGGGCAATCCGGTTGCGCACCGCCCCAAGCCAT
>JBIPLL010000194.1:0-5753 GCA_044368425.1 Beijerinckiaceae bacterium | reverse complement strand
CGGCCACGATCGAGGGCCGCATCGACATGGGCGAGAAGGTGATCGTCAATATCCGCACCTTCATGGACGGGCATCGCCCGCCCGATCGCGTGCTGCCGAGCATGCTCTGACAACCGTTGCGGCGTCAGTCGCGCACGAGAGCCGCCAGCCCCTCGCGGAACGTCGGATAAAGCGGCGCGTAGCCATAGACCTCGCGCAGGCGACGATTCGAGACGCGCTTGTTCTCGGCGTAGAAGCTGCGGCCCATCGGCGAGAGGCTCGCCTGCTCGAACGGGATCGCGGGCGGCGGCTCCAGGCCAAGCAGCCGGGCCCCATAGGCCACCACGTCGGGTGAGGGCGCCGGTTCGTCGTCCGTGACGTTGAGCGGCCCGCCGAAATGGGACCGGTCGAGGGCAGCCAGCGTCGCACCGGCAATGTCGGCGACGTGGATCCGGTTGAAGACCTGTCCGGGCTTGACGATGCGCCGGGCGGTGCCCGCGCGCAGGTCGTCGATATAGCTGCGGCCCGGTCCGTAGATGCCCGACAGGCGCATGGCGACCACGGTCCGCTCCGGGCTCGCCAAAGCGCTCCAGGACTGTTCAGCCGCGACGCGCCAGCGTGAGCGCTGGCTGACGGGGGTGCAGGGCGTCGTCTCGTCGACCCAGTTACCGCCATGGTCGCCATAGACGCCGACGGTCGAGTAATAGCCGATCCAGCGCAGCGACGGCGCGTCAGCGACGGGCAAGGCGCGCAGGACTGGATCGCCCTCCCCGTCGGGCGCGATGCTGACAAGCAGCGCATGCGCCACCATCAGGGCGTCGGCGAGACGCGGGTCGATGATGCCCGATGCCGGATCGAAGACATAGGCGTCGAGGCCCTGCCGGGCGAGCATCTGCGCACGGGCCGGGTCGCGCGTTGTGACGCCGACGCGGTCGAAACGGTCGCGCCCCATGGCGAGCATGGCGGCAGCGGAATAGCCATGGCCGAGGATCAGGAGGTTCATGCGGGCTCCCGCTGCTGGTCCAATGCGGCGTCCCATTCGGTGCGGACATCCGGGTCGGTTTCGTCCGCCAGATGGATCGACGCGAGGGCCGGCAGATCGTGAGGCGCGAGGCGCGCCAGCGCCCAGACGGCCATGGCGCGCACCAGCGGGGACAGATCCGACAGCCGCTCCATGGCGGCAGGCGCCAGCGCGGGATCACCCGCATTGCCGATGGCGATCAGCACGTTGCGGACGAAGCGTTCGCGGCCCGTGCGCTTGACCGGCGTGCCGGCGAAGAGCGAACGGAAGGCGGCATCGTCGAGGCGGGCGAGTTCGGACAGGGGGCGGTCCTTCAGCTCGTCGCGCAAGGCGAGCTTCGTCTCATGGCTCACGGTCGCGAATTTGTTCCACGGGCAGACGGCCAGGCAATCGTCGCAGCCGAAGATGCGGTTGCCAATGGCAGCACGGAACTGCTCCGGGATCGGTCCCTTATGCTCGATGGTGAGATAAGCGATGCAGCGGCGTGCATCGAGCACATAGGGTCGCGGGAAGGCATCGGTCGGGCAGATGTCGAGGCAGCGGCGGCAGGAGCCGCAATGGTCGGCCTCGGGCAGATCGGGCGGCAATTCGGCAGTTGTATAGAGCGCGGCCAGAAACAGCCAGTTGCCCTGATCGCGGGCGATAAGGACGCTGTGCTTGCCCTGCCATCCGATCCCGGCCGCCTGCGCCAGGGGCTTTTCCATCACCGGCGCGGTATCGACGAAAACCTTGACGGCGGCACCTGCTTTCGCAGCGAAGGCTCCGGCGAGAGCCTTGAGCCGGCCCTTGATCACGTCGTGATAGTCGCGCCGGCGGGCATAGGGCGAGATCGCGCCGCGGTCACGCCGCGCAAGGCTCGCCATTGGGTCCTCATCGGGTGCGTAGTTCACGGCCAGCATCACGATGCTGCGCACCTGCGGCCAGAGTGCTGCCGGATCGGCGCGCTGCTGCGTGCGCGCTTCCATCCAGTCCATGTCGCCATGATGCCCGGCGGCCAGCCATTGCGCGAGGCGGGCGGGCGCCTGCGGGATGGCATTAGCCGGGGCCACGCCGATGCGGTCAAAGCCCTCGGCCCGGGCGCGCTCGACGAGCCAGGCCTTCAGCCTATCAGACTCCTTGAGGCCTGCCGGATCGTCGGCGCGCGGGCTGTTCAGAAGTCGAGATCCTCGTAATGGCTGGCCGGCGCCATGCCCGGCACCCGGTCGGCCAGGATCGGACGCAGGCTCGGGCGCGACTTGACGCGCTGGTACCAGGCCCGTGCCGTCGTGTTCTCGTCCCATGGCACGTCGCCCAGATAATCCACGCTCGACAGGGCAGCCGCCGCCGCGCAATCGGCCAAAGTCAGCGTCTCGCCCGCGAGCCAGTTCCGGCTGCCGATCAGGTAGCCGACATAATGCAGATGATAGCGGATATTGTGGCGGGCCGCGCGGATCACCGCCATGTCGGGCGCACCGCCACCCTGATCCTCGGGGATGAAGCGCTTGTAAATCTTCTCGGTCACGAGCGGCTCGGACACCTCGGCATTGAACTTGTCGAGGAACCACGCGCCGAGACGGCGCACCTCCACCCGGCCGGCAATATCGCGCGGCAGGAGCCGGCGCTCAGCCGCCTCGGGGCCGTACACCTCATCAAGGAACTCCGCGATGGTGCGGGCTCCGGGAACGACGAAGTCGCCTTCCTCCACGAGGACCGGCGTCTCGCCTGCGGGATCGAGCTCCAGAAACCCGCGCCGACGCTCCCAGGTGCGCTCTTCCACGAGATCGGCTTCGAGACCGAGTTCCGCCATGACCATGCGCACGAAGCGCGAACGCGGGCAGAGCGGGTGGTGATAGAGTGTAGGCATCGGAATCCTGTCGGTTTCGCTCCGCCGGAACGGGCGCCTGCCATGGAACCTGAGCGGAGGCTGCAGGCCGGCCATTTTCACGATGTTGTATCTTCGCAGTTGCGAAGTGCTGCGGCCCGCCCCTATAGAGCCGCCAGCGTCGCGGGACAACCGTCAAGGTTGCGCAGCGCTCCCCTCCAAGGCCCGGCCCGGCACGACACGGCCCAGACACGGATGATCCCATGGATATGACGGCCCTCGTCCAGGCTGCGCTTCTGGGCCTCCTGGAAGGCGCGACGGAGTTCATTCCCGTGTCCTCGACCGGGCATCTGCTGCTGGCCGGCCACTTCATGGGCTTCGTATCGCCCACGCGCACCTTCGAGATCCTGATCCAGTTCGGCGCGATCCTCGCCATCGTCTCGGTCTATTTCGGGCGGCTGTGGGCCATCGCGAAGGCCCTGCCGCATAGTGCCGATGCAAGACGCTTCGTCATCGGCGTCGTGATCGCGTTCGTGCCGGCTGCCATTATCGGGGTGCTGTTCGGCGGGTTCATCAAGAGCGTGCTGTTCAACCCGCTGATCGTCTGCGTGACGCTGATCATGGGCGGATTCGTGCTGATCGTGATGGATCGGGTGAACCTGCCGGTGCGCCATACCGACGCAACCGCCTTCCCGCTGCTGACATATCTGAAGATCGGCGCGATCCAGTGCCTTGCCATGATTCCGGGCGTCTCGGGCGCCACCATCGTGGGGGCGATGCTGCTGGGGGCCGACAAGCGCTCCGCCGCCGAATTCTCGTTCTTCCTCGCCATGCCGACCATGGCGGGCGCCTTCACCTGGGACCTCATCAAGAATTACCAGCATATCGGCGGCGAGATGGGTGTGCAGATCGTCATCGGCTTCGTCTGCGCGTTCATTTCGGGGCTGTTCGTGGTGCGCTCGCTGCTCGATTATGTCTCGCGCCACGGCTATGCGCTGTTCGGCTGGTGGCGGATCGTGGTCGGCGCGCTCGGCCTTGCCGGACTGCTCGTGTTTGGCTGATAGGTGCTGGTCGAGCGGTCAGCCCAGAACCGCCCCCGGCTCGAGCCGCGCGCCGCGCAGCGCCTCCTCCATGGCCATCGGCGCCTTGCCGGCCCGCTGCACCTGAACAAGCCGAAGCGCGCCGTCGCCGCAGGCGACAAGGCCGTTGCCGTCCAGCAGCGTGCCGGGTTCGGCCCCCGTCGGACTGGCCTCTTCACGACGCGTCCTGAGCACGCGCAGCCGCTCGGGCGCCCCGGCGGGCTGCCACTGGCACCACGCCCCCGGGAAGGGCGACAGACCGCGCACATGGTCGTGGATCTCACGGGCCGGGCGGGACCAGTCGATGCGACCCTCGTCGCTGGTGATCTTGCGGGCATAGGTCACGCCCTGCGCCGGCTGCGGCACGAAATTCAGCGCCCCGCGCGACAGGGCGGCGAGCGCGCGCACCATCAGGTCGGCCCCCAGCACCATCAGGCGGTCATGCAATTCGCCCGCCGTCATGTCCGGCGTGATGGCGACCCGCTCCGCCATGCCGACCGGGCCGGTATCGAGCCCTTCCTCCATGCGCATGACGGCGATGCCCGTCTGCGCATCGCCTGCCATGATGGCACGCTGGATCGGTGCCGCGCCGCGCCAGCGCGGCAGCAGGGAGGCATGCAGGTTGAGGCAACCCTCGTGCGGGGCCGACAGGATCGCGGGAGGCAGGATCATGCCATAGGCGACGACGACAGCCACATCCGCATCATGGTCGGCGAAGGTCTGTGCGGCCTCGGGCGTGCGCAGGGTCCGCGGCGTCAGCACCGGAAGGCCGAAGCGCTCGGCCATGACCTGCACGGGCGAGGGCCGCAATTCCATGCCGCGTCCGGCGCGGGCGGGCTCGCGCGTGTAGACCGCCACGACCTCGTGACCCTGTCCGACGATCTCGGCCAAAGTGGGGGCCGCGAAATCCGGCGTCCCCATGAAGACGACACGCAGGCTCATGCCGCACCGTCGCGGCGCGCGAGTTTCGCGAACTTGCGCAGGCAGCGCTCGCGTTTCAGGCGCGAGAGGTGGTCGATGAACAGAACGCCGTTGAGATGGTCGATCTCGTGCTGGAGACAGGTGGCCAGCAGACCGTCCGCCTCGAGCTCCTGCGTCTTGCCTTCGAGATCGAGATAGCGCACGCGCACGCGGTCGGGCCGCTCGACCTCCTCGTAATATTCGGGGATCGAGAGGCAGCCCTCCTCGTAAACACGCGTTTCCGGCGAGGACCAGACGATTTCCGGGTTGATGAACACCATCGGCTCGCGGACCTGCGGCTCGCCTTCCTCGGCGGGCTTGGCGACATCGGTCACGACGATGCGGCGCGCGACACCGATCTGGATCGCGGCGAGCCCGATGCCGGGCGCGTCATACATCGTTTCGAGCATGTCGCGGGCCAGCGTGCGCACCTCGCTGTCGATCGTGGCGACAGGCTGCGACACTTCCTTGAGGCGCGGATCGGGCAGGACCAGAATGGGACGCAGCGCCATGGCAGGGGAGTCTCGGCATTTCGATTGGCTCTGCGCCGCGAGATAGTCATTCACCGTGCGCCGGTCAAACCGGAACGGTGCGAAAGCCTGTGAATCGTTCCTGATACGTTCGCATCACGATGCGAATCGCGCTAGCGTGGCAGCACTGGAGGCGTCTGCGTGAAGAACCTGTCCGACATCGTGCTTACCATCGGGGAGCGTCCCGTCAGCGCGGGCGAGCTGCTTTTCGCCGCGATCGGCCTGTCGCTCGTCCTGCTGGCGCTGATCGCGTGGCAGGTTGCAAGGGCGGCGCGGCTGCGGGCCATCGAGGCGGCGGGCGCGCAGGAGCGGGCGCGCGAATTCGACGACAAGGTGGCCGAGCTTAACCGGCTGCAGGCGGAGATGAGCGGCCGGATGCAGAC
>JBIPLL010000193.1:0-5757 GCA_044368425.1 Beijerinckiaceae bacterium | reverse complement strand
GATGCGCTTGCGTTCCGCAAGGCGATGTCGAGCTTTGCGACGGGCGTCGCCATCATCACCGCGCAGGCCGGCGACGTGCCGCATGGCATGACGGTCAACTCGCTGACATCGGTCTCGCTCGATCCATGCCTCGTACTGTTCTGCACCAAACGTGGCGGAGCGACCGCTCAGGCCGTGCGCGATGCCGGGCATTTCGGCATCAATATCCTGCGCCTCGACCAGCGCGACCTGTGCCGCCGCTTCACCGGGCCGCTGGAGGAGCGCTTCGAGGGCGTCGACATCGTGCGCACGCCATCGGGCGTGCCGCTGATCGCCGATGCGCTCACCTGGCTCGCCTGCAAGGTGGCGGCCATCCATCCCGCAGGCGACCACGACATCGTGCTGGGCGAGGTCACAGGACTGCATGCCGCAGGTGGTGCGCCGCTCGTCTTTCACGGCGGGCGCTACGGCAAGTTCGTCGCACGCCCGGCCCCCGTGGCCGTGGCTTCAGCATAAGGAAACGATCCATGGAGACGGCGCGATGAGGCTCGGCTATTTCACCATGCCCATCCATCCGCGCGAGCGGGACTGGGCGCAGACGCTGCGCGAAGACCGGGAAACCGTCATCCTCGCCGACAAGCTGGGCTTCCATGACGCCTTTATCGGCGAGCATCTGAGCGATGCCTGCGAGACGATCACCAACAGCATGATCTTCCTCGCCTCGCTCGTCGCATCGACCACGCAGATCAAGCTTGCCACCGGCACCTCAAACCTGTCGCAGACGCATCCGGTTCTGATCGCGGCTCATGCCGCCATGCTCGACCATCTGGCCGAAGGGCGCTTTATCCTGGGCGTATCGCCGGGCGCGCTCACCTCCGACGCCGAGGCACTGGGCATTCTCGACCAGGACCGCAACAAGATGTTCGCGGAGGCGATCGACGTCATCCTCGAGATCTGGCGGCGCGATCCGCCCTATGACATCGACCTGCCCGACAATCGCTACAAGGTCTCGACATCGCGCACCATGGCGCTGCATCTTGGCGTGGGCTATCTCACCAAGCCCTACCAGAAGCCGCATCCCGAGATCGTCGGCACCGTGCTGGCACCCTTCTCGCAAGGTGTGATCGCCATGGGCCAGCGCGACTTCCACCCGCTTTCGGCGAATTTCCTGATGCCGGAATGGCTGCCCTCGCACTGGGAGAACTATGCCAAGGGCAAGGCCATGGCGGGACAGGTCGCACGCCCGCAGGACTGGCGCGTGGCGCGAACGATCTTCGTCGCCGATGACGAGGCTACTGCCCGCTCCTATGGCGGGGACGACCATAACAGCCCCTATGCCTTCTATTACCGGCAGATCCTCGCCAAGCTCACGCGCAGCAAGCGCCTGTTCGTGATGAAGGAGGACAAGGACCAGCCCGACGAGGCCGTCACCCACGAGCATGTCATGAACAAGCTCGTCATACGCGGCACGGTGAACAGCGTGGTCGACCAGATCCTCGCGCTGCACGAGAAGATCGGCGATTTCGGGGAGATCGTCTATGCAGGCATGGACTGGGTCGATCCGGCGCTGGCCAAGAGGTCGATGGAACTGATGGCGAATGACGTGATGCCGCGCGTCAACGCGGCACTCGGGCGGCAGGCAGCGGAATGAGCGACATGGATCAGGACAATTGCCGGGCGCTCGTCACGGGCGCAGCCACGGGACTGGGGCGCGAGATCGCGCTGGCGCTGGGCGCGGCGGGCTGGCGCGTCGCGCTCGCCGATATCGACGCAGCCGGGCTTGCGGCCACGCTGGCAGAACCCGCGCTTGCGGGGACCGGCTCCATCGCCATCGATCTCGACTTGCGGACGCAAGCCAGCATCGACGCGGCGATGGCGCAGGTCTGGGACGCGTTTGGCGGGCTCGACCTGCTCGTGAACAATGCCGGCGTGACCATTCACAAGCCGGCGGTGGAGCTGACCTGGGCCGACTGGGACGCGGTGCACGACGTCAACCTGAAGGGCGCCTTCTTCCTCGCGCGTGCCTATGTGCGAAAGCTCATGGCTGCGGGCGCGACCGGCAATATTGTCGGGCTCGCCTCGGCGCATGGCATTGTCGGCTTTCCTGACCGCTCGGCCTATGGCATCTCGAAGGCGGGCATGATCCACCTGACGAAGATGCTCGCGGTTGAATGGGCGCCGCTCGGCATCCGCGTCAATGCCATCGCACCGGGAACGATCATGACGCCGTCGCGGCAGGAATTGCTGAAGGATCCGGCTGCGCGGGCGCGCATGCTCGGACGCATTCCGCTCGGGCGCTTCCCGACTGCCGAGGAGGTTGCCGCCTGCGTGCTCTATCTCGCGGGGCCGCAGACGGCGTCGATGACAGGCCATACGATCGTGCTCGACGGCGGCACGACCGTCGCGTGAGCCGGGGTGCATGATGCCGGACAATCCGGTGAACAAGGCGCAGCCGCATGGCTGGATCGGTCCGCTCATCGCGATCATGACCCTGCAGGGCGCGGGCGCATTCCTCGTCCAGGTCGTGCCCGTGCTCGCGCCCATGCTCGGGCCGGCGCTGGGCTGGCCGAAGAGCGCGGTCGGCTATCTGGCCGCCACGACCATGTTCGGCTCCATGGTGTTCCTGCTGTTTGGCGTGCGCTTCATGCGCTCGCGCGGGCCGATCCGCTCGGTGCAGATCGGGCTTGCGCTCGGCATGGCGGGGCTTGCCTGCCTTGCGCTGCCCACGCTCGCCGCCGCCATTGTGGCGAGCCTCCTGATCGGGCTCGCCTATGGCACGCCGATGCCGGCCGGCAGCCAGATCCTGCAACGCTATGCGCCGGCGCGGCACCGCTCGCTCGTCTTTTCCATCAAGCAGGCCGGCGTGCCGATGGGCGCGGCCATGGCGGGCGCGGTTCTGCCGGCCGTGGCGCTGGCCTTCGGTTGGCCGGCCGCGCTGGGTTGTGCCATCGCGCTTGTCGGCATTTGCATCCTGGGGGTCCAGCCGATCCGCAGGCGAGTGGACGGCGAGACGCTGGCCGGGCAGACCGAGGGGCCATCGTCGCTGCGTGGCATCGCCGCGCTGACGGAGCCTCTCGCGGCGCTGCGCCTGCGGCCCGGATTGCCGCGCCTCGCGCTTGCCGGCGGCTTCCTCGCCGCCAATCAAGGGAGCTGGACCGCCTTTCTCGTCACCTATCTGGTGTCGGTGGGCGGCTTCAGCCTGTCCATGGCGGGCCTGCTCTTCGCGGTGATGCAGGGTGCAGCGATCGCCGGACGCCTGACCTTGGGCTTTGCCGCCGACCGGCTGGGATCGGCGCTACGGATCATCCAGGCCTGCGCCGTCGCTTCGGGCCTCGTGGCCATCGCCATCGTGGTTGCCGCCCCGCATCTGCCCGGCGCTGCTGTCGCGGGGCTGATGGTGCTGGCGGGGATCGGCATCACGGGCTGGAACGGCATCCATCTGGCTGAACTCGCCCAGCGCGCGCCTGCGGACAAGGTGGCCGAAGTCGCGGCAGGCGCCATGGTCTTCGTGATGATCGGGCTGATGGCAGGCCCGTTCATCACGGCGAGCCTGATCGCGCTGACGGGAAGCTTCGCCATCGCCTTCATGTGCGTCGCCGCTCTGCCGCTCAGCGCTGCGCTGCTGCTTGCGTCCGTCGCGACGGCGCGGGCTGCCCCGCAGGCTGCTCCTTCGTGATCTCGACAAGAAAATCGACGAAGGCGCGCACCTTGGCCGGCACATGGCGGTTGGCCGGATACAGCACCGAGATCGGCGTCCCTTCGGTCCGGAAGGCGTAAAGGATCTCGACCACGGTGCCCTCTTCCAGATCCTTGCGATGCAGCCAGCCCGTGCCCTGCACGATGCCCAGGCCAGCCACGGCCGCTTCCCGGCGGGCATCGCCACTGGCGACGATCGCATTGCCCGAGACCCGCACCGCCATGTCGCCGCCTGCGGGATCGCGATAGCGCCACTCGGCCGCCGAAGCGCTGGCGAGGATGCAATTGTGGCGCAGGAGGTCGGAGGGCACCGCCGGCGTGCCTTGGCGGGCGAGATAATCCGGCGATGCGACGGTCACCTGCGGGCTGCGTGTCAGGATGCGGGTGACAAGCCGGGTATCCTCGATCTGGCCGGTGCGCACGGCCACGTCAAAGCCGTCCGCGATCAGGTCGACGGTCCGGTCGCTGTCGCTGAAGGCGAGGTCGAGCACGATGTCGGGCCAGGCTTGTGCGAAGCGGGGCAATTCGGGCACCAGCGTCACCCGCCCGAATGATAGCGGCACGACCGCACGCAGGCGCCCGCGCGCGCTGCGCTCGCCCTGCTGGATGGCGCTTTCCGCCTGTTCAAGGTCGGACAGGATGCGCACGCACCGGTCGTGAAAGACCTGGCCCTGCTCGGTGAGCCGGATGCGGCGCGTGGATCGGTTGAAGAGCTGGATCCCCAGCTCATCCTCGAGTTTCGCCACCGTCTTGGTCGCGGTCGAGACCGATATGCCGAGCCTGCGCGCCGCCTGCGTGAAGCCGCCACTCGCGGCGACACGCACGAAGACGTTGATGGCGAGGAACTTGTTCACAGGCTCCCGCCGTCGCGCCGGGACGGCCACCGAACAGTTGAGGGCTGCCGGCCGGGCCTCATGAGGATTTCGGGCTCAGGATCGAGGCGCGGCCATGGGCTGTGACGGGGCCCAGCAACGGACCGAGGTCGCGCTCGAGTTGTGCTGCCTCTTCCCGCAGCCAGCCGACGATGCTGGTGCGGCGCGGCTCGGTCATGCGCCCCGTAATCGCCGCGACGCTCAAGGCGGCGAATGGACGCCCGTCGCTGTCGCGCACAGGGATGCCGATGCCGGTCATGCCGGGGATCAGGCTGCCGTCATTGAGCGCGTAGCCCAGCCGGCGGCTGATATCGACAATCGCAACGAGAGCTGCCGCATCAAGGCCATAGGCGGTCGCGGCAGGGCCAACCTGGCGCATGACAGCATCCAGCTCGTCGGCGGGCAGGAAGGCCATAAGCGCGAGCCCGCCGGCACCGACGCCCAGAGGCCGCCGGTCGCCGGGACGGGTGGTCAGAGTCTTGATCGGGAACGAGCCCTCCTCGCGCGCGAGGCACAAGGCTTCGTCCTCGACGCGGACATTGAGATAAACCGTGTCGCCGCTCAGTTCCGCCAGCCTGCGCATACGAGGCGCTGCCCGCTGGGCAAGACCGTAGCGGTTGATCGCCGCGATCCCGAGTGCCGCCAGACGCACGCCGGGGAAATAGCGGCCGGAACGTTCCTCCAGCTCGATCAGGCCCAGAGCCTGCAGGCTCTTCAGGAAACGGTGGGACGTCGCGCGGCCAAGCTCGGTTTCCTCGATCACCTCGGTCAGGCGGCAGCCCTGCTGCGCATGAGCGGCGACGACCTCAAGCACGGCGACTGCCCGGGACAGGGCCTGAAGGCTCTGGGCCTTCTCTTCGGGATCTCCCGCTTCGCGCGGCAGGAAAAGTGCTGGTTCAGACAATCGTGCAGGTCCTTGTCGTTCGCGCCCCCGGGGCCTGGGTGCCGGACCACCAATGGTTCACGCCAGAACGGCACCGGACCAAAGATGGGCCTTCCGGCCATTCCGGCAATCCGGACAATCGTCAACCCGGATCGGCGCGAAAGCCCGCAGCCTCGATGCCGGCGACTGCGCAGTGCTCACCGTTGTGGGCGCGATCCCCGCTGATCCCGACCGCCCCGATGATCTTTCCGGCAGCGTCCCGGATCAGGACGCCGCCGGGTGCCGGCACGATCCCGCCGTCGACCAGGGCGTTGACGGCGCCGAGAA
>JBIPLL010000626.1:0-17105 GCA_044368425.1 Beijerinckiaceae bacterium | reverse complement strand
ACGTCCGGCGGACCAATGGAAAACGGGCTTGGGAGCGTGTCAGGCAGTTTCCGCTGAGAAAGGAGGATCGTGGCGCGCTCTTCATCTTTGCGCAGCGTGAGGTGGAGAAAGTCGCCCGGGAGATCATCGCCGCCGAGTCGAGGGCGCAGGTCGAGGCGGTCCTGGCGAAGGCTTGGCCGCGGAAGCTGCGTGCGTTTCAGAATGTTGTCGTGCAGGCCCCGAACGACCGCGTTTTTCGCAGCGCCGTTTCGGGGGTGTTTCGCAACGTCACGAATGCGTTCTTCGCCAAGGGGCGGCGCAGCGGAGCCTGTCAGCGAAAGGGCTGCACGCACGCCGGTGTCCTGCATACGGCGCATCTTCGTGAGGAGCGCCCCGCGATTCTTGGCCGAGTTTCTCGCGAGTGCGCGGCCAAGCGGTCCGGCGGTGGTTACGAGTTTCCCCTCGATCGGATCGCTCGGCGGTATTTGGAAGAGCACCGCCGGAAGGGCAGTGTGGCTTTCCTTTGCCCGGTGCACCATCGGCAGCAGGAGCAGGCCGCCAAAAGGGGCAGCGAGGCGGCGCGGGCTCACATGAGGAATCTGTTGACGTAGTTGGTGGCTGAAGGGCAACGTGTGTAGCTAGCCGTCGGCAGTGACCTCATCATGATCAATGAAGTCTCGATGATCCGAAGAATCGTCACTGCCGACTCGCTGGCCGCAGGAACATCGTTCCTGTGGGGGCCTCGCGATACGGGCAAGACCACGCTGGTACGGGAGTTGTTTCCGCAAGCGAAGATCTTCAGCCTTGATCCGATGGAGGAGGTGCCGCGCCTGTCTGCAGACCCCACGATCTTCGCGCGCGAGTGTCTCGCTTTGCCGGATAAGCGGCAGCCCGTGATCGTTGATGAAATCCAGAACCTCCCCCAGCTTCTGGGCCACATACGTTCGCTCATAGGGCAGCAAGGGCTGCGATTTCTGCTTGTTGGCTCGAGTCCACGAAAGCTTGTTCATGGTGGTGCTGGGCCGCTGCCCGGCGAGGCCACTACCCTCAACTTGATGCCGCTCACATCGGCAGAGGTGCCCGATCTCTCCCTGGAGCGAGCTCTTCATCGTGGCCTGCTGCCGAGCCACTATTTCTCCGACCGCGCCTCCTCACGACTCAGGAAATACTGCGAAGAGTTTCTCTGGCAGGAGGTTCTCGCCGAGGGGCTGATCAGGAACCTTCCCGCCTTTCAGCAGTTTCTCAGGGCCGCGGCTCTCTCGAACGGCCAGATCGTCAACTCGGCGACGATCGCCCGGCGGATTGCCGTCTCCCCGAATACCGTTCGGGGGTACTTCAACCTCTTGGTGGACACGTTGATCGCGGCGTGGCTTCCGTCGTGGACGAAAAGAGTCGAGCGGCGTGCGATTCGTGAACGGTCTTGTCGGTCGCGGCTCACTCGTGCCGGGGTCTGCCAGCTTCGCCCTTGCGCTCGAACACTTTGTGCTGATGGAGCTCCGCGCTCACCAAGCTTATGCGCCGCGGGGAAGTGGGCTTCCCATCACCTACTGGCGGACAGCATCAGGAATTGAGGTCGACTTCATACTGGGTGACGCCGAGGTGGCCGTCGAAGTCAAGGCGACCGAGCATCCGCGACTCGTCGACCTAAGGAGCCTTCGAGCGTGGCGGGAGGAGCATCCAAGCAGCCGGTGCATCCTCGTTTGCCGAACGGCGAGGCCGGCCCGATCAGAGGACGGTATCGAGATCATGCCCTGGCGCGACTTTCTCGCGCAATTGTGGCGGCACGAAATCCGGGCGGGACGAGGCTCGGAGTGACGCCGGCTCGACGGGTTGATCACCCGTGCCCCAGTCGGACGGGTTCTCGAGCAGCAAGCAGCCGCTTTTATCCGTAAGTAAAAAAACAGGCTGGTATTTCTTACATGGCCGGCCGCCCAAAGTCCCCCGAATCGGTCGATTCAGCGATTCTCGCGGCCCTCCGCCGCCGCGGCTGGGGGTGTGTCGTCGTGCCGGCACGATCCGACGGCTGGCGCGGGGCATCTGCGACTTTCCCGAGCAGCATCCGAGGGTCGGGCCGTTCGCCCCGCCGCCGGGCGATCGCGGGCGGCGGTCTAGTGCGGCTTCAGCCCGCCGGCAGCTACGCCGCCAACGCGCTGGGCCTCACCAAACGGGTGCCGGCCAAGGTGGTGTTTCTCACTGACGGGATCAGCCGCACCGTCACCATCGGCGGCATGACCATCCAACCGAGGCGGACCACGTTGCGCAACATGGAGCCGGCGGGCCGCCTGAGCGGGCTCCTCATCCAGGCTCTCCGTAAGCTGGGCAAGGATCATGTGACCCCGGACCGGATCGCACACCCCAAGCGGACGACCACCTCCGGCGGCGCCTGACCGCACGTCCGCAGCGATCCACCGGGGCCGGCTTGCTGCAGCCCCCTCTCATGGGGCGGGCGATCGCGTATGATGGCCGACTTAGCCGCCATCAGCTCCTGTCGATCCGCACGTCTCCCATGCCGCTCCTCCGCGACCTCATCGATATTCCCGAATCGCTGCCGGCGAACCAGTTCGTCCTGCGGCTCTCCGAGGGCATCCAGGATCCGGCTTCCACGCTCAAGGACTACGTTGTCACCGAGCAGCTCGCCGAGGCGTTCAATAAGGCCCTGCGACTGATCCGCGACGGCCTTGCCGGTCGGTCGTCGAACGGGGCGTATCTCCACGGAAGCTTTGGGTCGGGCAAGTCGCACTTCATGGCGGTGCTCAACCTCATCCTGGCGGGTGAGCCACGGGCCCGGTCCATCCCCGAACTCGCCGACGTGATCGCCGAGCACAACAGCTGGATGGCGGGAAAGAAGTTTCTGCTCGTCCCCTACCACATGATCGGCGCAGAGTCGCTCGAGTACGGTGTTCTCAAGGGCTACGTCGACTTCCTGTCGCGATCGCAGCCGGATGTGGCCCTGCCGATGGTCTACAAGTCGGCCGCCCTCTTCGAACAGGCGGCCCGCGACCGTGCGAACTTCGGCGACGAGGCATTCTTCCAGGCATTCAACCGGGCCGGCAGCGGCCGGACTGGCTGGGGCAAGCTCACGGCCGAATGGAACCCCGCATCGTTCGACACGGCCGCGGCCGCTGCTCCCGGCACGCCCGAGCACAAGCGGCTCTCCCAGGCGCTCGGCAACTACTACCAGGCGTCGCAGCACGTGCTTTCCGAGTTTATCGGGATCGACGACGGCCTTGCCGTCGTTTCGCAGCATGCCCGCGACCTAGGTTACGACGGGCTCGTGCTCTTTCTCGACGAGCTCATGCTTTGGCTTGCCAGCCATGCGAGCGACCACACGTTCCTGGAGGTCGAGACCGCCAAGCTCGCCAAGCTTGTCGAGCCCCAAAACCCCAATCGCCCCGTGCCGATTACGAGCTTTATCGCGCGGCAGCGGGACCTGCGGGAACTGGTCGGTGCCGCCGCGACCGGCGCTACGAAGGCCAACTACGGCGACTTTGTGAAGTGGAACGAAGACCGCTTCAGCACGATCGAACTGGCAGATCACAACCTCCCCCTGATCGTGGAGAAGCGGGTGCTGCGGCCGACAAGCGACGCCGCCCGGGCGGAGATCAACGCCGCCTTTCAGCGGACTGCGGGCGTGCGGGCCAGCGTGCTGAACACGCTACTCACGGCCGACGGCGACAAGGCGATGTTTCGCCGCGTGTATCCGTTTTCGCCCGCGCTGATGCAGGCTCTCGTCGCGGTGTCGAGCGTGCTGCAGCGGGAGCGGACTGCACTCAAGGTGCTCATGCAGCTGCTCGTCAACCAGCGAGACTCGCTCGAGGTGAACGATCTCGTGCCAGTTGGCGACCTCTTCGACGTGCTCATTCACGGCGATGCCGTCACTGATACGGACGTCATCACGCTCTTCGAAAATGCCGAAAAGCTCTATCACGTGAAGCTCCTGCGGATGCTGGAGGCTCAGCACGGCATCACCCGTGAGCAGGCCCGTGCCCTGCCGGCCAAGGATCCGAAGCGCCGGGCCTTCGAGGCCGACGACCGGCTCGTGAAGACGCTGCTGCTGGCCGCGCTCGTGCCCGAGGTCGAGGCGTTCCGTGGGATGACGGCGGAGCGGCTGGCGGCTCTGAACCACGGTACGATCGCCGCGCCCATCGCGGGTCGAGAGGTGCAGATCGTCGCCAACAAGGTTCGCGGCTGGAACGCCCAGGCCGGCGAAATCAGGGTGAGCGGCGACGGCGTGAATCCATCGATCTCCGTCGTGCTGGCCGACGTCGATACCGACGGCATCCTCGACCGGGCCAAGAGCGAGGACAGCTATGGCAACCGTGTGAAGATCATTCGCCAGATCGTCTTCCAGGAGGCCCTCGGCCTCGAGGAGGCGACACTGTTCGAGCAGGAGCACTCCTTCGAGTGGCGCGGCATCCCCCGAAAGTCGGCGGTGATGTTCCGCAACGTTCGCGAGATGAGCATGGAGCAGCTCGCCAACGCCGCGGACGACTGGAAGGTCGTCATCGACTTTCCGTTCGATCAGCAGAATCATACGCCCCGCGACGACCTCTCCCGGCTCGATGAATGTCGCCGCGTCAAGGGCTCGACGCGCACGATCGGCTGGGTGCCGGCGTTCTTCAGCGAGCGGACGCTCGCCGATCTTGGCCGGCTGGCGATCCTCGAGCACGTGCTCAGCGGCAATCGCTTCGACGGCTACGCCTCGCATCTGCCCCCCGGTGCGCGGCAGGCAGCTCTGGCGATCCTGGAGAACCAGCGGGACACGCTTCGCGGCCAGCTGGTCGCGGCGGTGAACATCGCCTACGGACTCGGCGCCGCCGGCATGGCGGGGGTCGTCGATCAGTCTCATGACCTCGAAATCGTCGATCGGTTCCAATCGCTTGCCGCCGGTCTCGCGCTGCGGCCGCCGGGGCAGGCATCGCTCGCCGCGGCCCTCGACGATCTCTTGGGCCAGGCTCTCGTCTGGCAGTTCCCCGCTGCCCCGGAGCCAGGTACCACGCTCACCACCGCGAAGCTCTCCGCTGCCTTGCGGAAGGCAGTCGAGGCGTCGCAGGCCCGTGACGGCCGCGCACCGGTCGAGGTTTCGGAGCGGACGCTGATCCGCCAGATCGCCAACCCGCTCCTGATCGGCGACATGCCGCACGACGGTACGCACTTCGTCATCGGTCACCACTGGAAGGACCATTTCAACCGGTGCCACAACCAGGATCCGGGCGAGATCACCGTCGAGAAGCTTCGCCGCTGGATCGACGAGCCGCGAAAAATGGGGCTCACGCGCGAGGCACAAAACCTGATCGTCCTCGTGTACGCCGCCCAGGCAGGGATGTCATTCTCCCTGCACGGCGGACCCTGCGAGGGCACGATCGGCAAGCTCGATGATGCTTGGGTGCTCCAGCAGGAGGCCCCGCCCGACAAGGATCAGTGGGAAAGGGCCGTACCGCGGGCCGGCAGTATTTTCGGGATCACCGTGTCGCCGTTGGCGACTGCTGCCAACGCGGCCGCGCTCGGCACGAAGGTTAAGGAGGTGGCGGCGACCTCCGGGGCATCCACGCGGCACTACGCCCAGCTCCTGCGGCAGCGACTCGCCAGTCTGGGCGTGACGGACCAAGCGCAACGCCTCACCACGGCCGAGTCCGCCGCCGTTCTCGTCGATCAGGTCGCGGCGGCCGATGCAAAGAGGGTTGCGCGCGTCCTCGCCGATGCCGACATCCCGACCAGCGAGCGGGCCGTGAGCGAGGCGGTCAAGAAGTCCGCAGCCTGGGCACGCTGCCTGGAGGATCGGGCGTGGGATCTGGTCTGTCAGCTCGGCCAGGCCCCCGGAGAGGTACAGGATCGCGCGGCCCCGATCCTCGCCGACCTCCGCCAGGCGCTCACGCTCGATGACCACGCGGCCACCACGTCAGTGGCTGACGTCATCGATGCCGCCTATCAGCGGCTGCTTGGCGTCTTCGTGACGCAGCCGGCGTCTTCCTTGAACCCGGCCCAAGCCACGCAGCCCCGTCCGGGCACTGTGCTCGATCCGCTCGCCGGCGTTCACGTGCGGCATCCAGTTGCATCGGTTGCCAAGGTGCCTGCGGCAGGTGAAGAGCGCGGCCTTTCCGCCGATGCGGCCAAGCAGCGGATTGACGAGATTCGGCAGTCGCACCCCCGGGCCGAGATCGAGGTGTCGATTCGTTGGAGCGGCGGTGAATGAGCGGGCTCACGTTCAATCAGATCAAGGCCGAGGTGGCCACGCTCCGTCGCAAGCGTGCCATCGAGAAGCCAATCGGAATCCGTTCGTCGGGACGATGGCTTGGTGCCGAGGTGCAGGCCGACGGCGGCGTCACCTACGCAATCTCCCAGTGTGATTCGCCGCTCGCCCTGCGGCTCGCGTTACGAAATCCGCCGGCCGCCGCCGGGGCGAACACCGTGCGGGTCGTGGTGACCGGTCTTCCCGATGACGACATCGCCGCCGACATGTTCGCCCGGCTTCACCGGGGACGGCTGTTCGAAATCGACCGCTGGAGCCTCGTTCAGCAGCTCTTCTCCGCCGACTCCATCGACCCTCGACTCGTGCAGCACGATTGGCTGGCCGACGCTGTCGTCGAGTGGCTGGGCAGCCACCGCACGCCTGCTGCCAAGAGCGGATTCCTTGACGCGGAGACTCTGTGGCGCGAGTTTCTCGCGGCCACGATCGGCTTGGTGGCCGACATGCCCGACCTCGCGGCCTTGTTCAAATGGTCGCTCGATGGATCGAACGTCCGCCGGCTTCGGGAGCTGCCTGGACAGGTGCGGCACGGAGTCGAGGCTTGGCTCAGGTCGCGTGGTGGTAACTCGGCCGAATTCGTGTTTGCCGTCGCAGACCGTACCGAGCAGCCCGATGCCGTGCCCCTGGGCCTCGCGGTGAGCGTGCTCGTGCACGACGATGTTCGCGGGAAGGCCGAGCGAGCGATCGGCAAGCTCGAGGGCGCGTGGTTCGGTACCCGTCACCTGACGGCCGACGACCTGCGGCGAGCCGCGGGCGAGGCGGCGGCGCTTCTGCGAGCCCATGTGGTCGATCCGCTCGAGCAGCGTCGGCTTACCACCCGGGCAGAGGAGTTGCTCGCCGCCGTAGACGGCACCGTGCTTGCCCACGCCAGCCCGATCCTGCCCCTCGGCTACAACCAGCGGCTGGGCACGTTCGCCGCGGCAACACGGGCGTTCGTCTCCGATTCGAAATCGACCTCGGTTGCCGTCGAGAAGGCGGCCGCCCGCGTTCGGCTCCACGACCAACTTCACGCCCACCCGGCTGACGGCGACCGGCTCGACATGGCGATGCGGCTCATCCGCTGGGTCGAGCGGGAGCGAAAGTCACCAACGCAACCGGGATCACTCGCAGAAGCGGCCCGCGACTATCTCGCGACGGGAAGCTACGTCGACTGGGCCCGCACCACCGTGGGTCGGGTCGCGGCGTCTCGTGAGCTGACCGATACGATCGCCTGCATTCACCAGGCGGCCACGGGTGAGCAAGAACGGCGGGCCGAGGCATTTGCCAGGCTGTTGGAGAGAGCCATCGAAGGCGGCGTGCTTCCGGAGGGCCTCATCCCGATGGAACGGGTGCTCGAAGAGGTCGTGGTGCCGATTGCTCATGCGACGCCTGTGCTCCTGATTGTTCTGGATGGTATGTCGGCAGCGGTGTGCCGCGAGTTGGTATCGCAGATCACCGGCACGAGAAACACCTGGGCCGAGATCGCGCCCAACGGTATGGCGATGCTTCCACCGGCTCTCGCGGTGATCCCATGTGAGACGAAATACTCACGGGCGAGCCTGCTGGCCGGCCGGCTGACCGCCGACTGCCGCGATGAAAAGGCCGCATTCGCCGCCCATCAAGGACTCAAAGCTGCCAGCGGGTCGGGTGGCGGGCCAATCCTTTACACGAAGAGCGACCTCGGGACCGTGTTGTCCGACGCCGTCCGGGACGAGATCGCCTCGCCTACCCGGCGCGTGATTGCCGCCATCGTCAACGCCGTGGACGACCATCTGGCAAAGGCCGACCAGGTCGATGTCCGCTGGTCGCTGGAGACCATTCAGATTCTCGACGGCCTCCTGCACGAGGCCGCCTCAGCGAGCCGGGTGGTGGTGCTCACGAGCGATCATGGGCATGTGCTCGAGGGTGGCAGCACGGCTCGGGTGAATGACGGCGGCGAGCGCTGGCGGCCGGCCGGCGGGCCCCTGGAACCCAATGAAATGGTGCTTCGTGGCAGTCGCGTGCTGGCCCCGGGCGGCGAGATCGTCACCACATGGAGCGAGGCGGTGCGTTACATCGCCCCCACCAAACGTGGCTATCACGGCGGCGTGAACCCGCAGGAGATGGTTGTGCCGATCGCCGTACTTGCCCCGGCGGGCAAGCCGGAAATGCCGGGCTGGCACTTCCTGCCAGAGTCATCGCCGGCATGGTGGGATGCCGAGGGCTACTCTCCGGCCGTCCGTCCTCCTGCCGAGGTAGCCGAACCCGCGCCGCCGCCTCCCGGGATGCTCTTTGACCTTCATTCAGACTCGCCAGTGATGCCACCCCAGCCAGTGGGTTCAGCCGCGACCATGTCTGGCGACGGGCCCACGCCCGCCTGGTTGGTGGACGTTCTGGCGAGCGACGTCTACGCCTCACAAAAAGAGATCGTTGGCCGGGCTCATCCGGGTGACGACGTGCTCGGACGCCTGCTCGCCGCCCTCGATGGCCGTGGCGGGAAGCTCACCAAGGCGGCTCTGGCAAGGGCGATCTCGTATCCGGTCTTTCGCATGCAGGGGCTGCTCTCGAACACGCAGCGGGTGCTCAACGTGGACGGATATCCGGTGATTGCCGTCGATGCTGAGAGCGACACGGTGGAGTTCGACCGGCAGATGCTGCTCGTGCAGTTCGGCCTCGCTGCCAACAGGGAGAGCCGCCGATGAGCATCAGCCGCAGGCGAGCTGAGGAGATCATCGACGCCCTGCGGCGTGGCACCGTGCCGCGTTCGAGCCTCGACGCCTTCTGTGTTGGTCTGGAAAGGTTTGAGCCGGCGGTCGATGCCGACCTCGACGCCGTTTCCGGCGGGCGGGGTGTTTTCAAGGCGGTGCGTGGTGATTACGGCTGCGGCAAGACCTTCTTCACTCGCTGGCTCGCCGACCGTGCTCGCAGGCGCGGCTTCGTGACCAGCGAGGTGCAGATATCAGAGACCGAAACTCCGCTCCACAAGCTCGAGACCGTCTACCGCCGGCTCATGGAGCGGCTGGCCACCACCGACACGCCTGAGGGAGCCCTGCGAAACGTGGTGGACGGCTGGTGCCACGTGCTGGAGGAGGACGTGCTTGCCGAGGGTGTTTCGGTGGACGACACGGCGATGCTCGTGGCCCGAACGACGGCGCTCCTCGAGCAGCGGCTGGCCTCCGTCTCCAACCACGCCCCGCTTTTTGCTGCTGCGATCCGCGGCTATCGCCAGGCCATGGTCTCAGACGATCGGTTGACGGCCGACGGCCTGCTCGCCTGGGCCGCCGGTCAGCCGCACGTCGCTGCGGCTGTGAAGAGGGTGGCGGGCATCAAGGGAGACCTCGACCACTTCGGTGCGATGGGGTTTCTTCAGGGCGTGCTCACGATGCTGCGCGATGCCGGTCACCAGGGCATGCTCGTCGTGCTTGATGAGGTTGAGACAATCCAGCGGGTCAGGGCCGACGCCCGTGACAAAAGCCTCAATGCCCTGCGGCAGTTGGTTGACGAGGTGGAGGGGGGACGTTTCCCCGGGCTGTTCCTGGTGATTACCGGCACGCCGGCCTTCTATGACGGGCCGCAAGGCATCCAGCGGTCAGAGCCTCTGGCCCAACGGCTCCAGGTCGATTTTCAAACCGACTCGCGGTTCGACAATCCGCGGGCCGTGCAGCTTCGCCTCCCGCCGTTCGATCTCGACCGCCTCACGAAGGTTGGCCAGAAAGTGCGCGACATTTTCGCGACCTGTGCGACATCGTCGGCCGACCGAATCGCCGCAGCGTGCGATGATGCGTATGTCCGCCGGCTGGCCGAGGCCGTGACCGGAAAGCTCGGAGGCAAGGTAGGCATTGCCCCGCGGATCTATCTCAAGAAACTCGTCGCCGACGTGCTCGACCGAGTCGATCAGTTTCCCGAGTTCGACCCTCTCCGCGACTACAAGCTCACGCTGTCCGACACGGAGCTTTCCCCGGTGGAGCGCGAGGCCACCGGCGCCACGAGCGTCGATGAGATCTCGCTGGACTTGTGAGCAACTTCGATCGGCTTCATCCGGCGCTGCAGCACCACATCGTCAATTCGCTGGGGTGGCGGGAACTGCGTCCGTTTCAAGACGCGGTGATTCCGCGATTGCTCGCCGGCGAGCACCAGATCGTGCTCGCGCCCACCGCAGGCGGCAAGACCGAGGCTGCGACGTTTCCAGTGCTTTCCCGAATGCTCGCCGAGGACTGGCGCGGGCTGTCGGTGATCTACGTCTGCCCGATCAAGGCGCTGCTGAACAATCTCGAGCACCGTCTTGCGCGGTACTGCGAGCTGCTCGGCCGCCGAGCGACGCTTTGGCACGGCGACACTTCGGCAACGGCTCGCCGGCGGATCGTCCAGCATCCACCCGACATCTTGCTCACGACTCCCGAGTCACTCGAGGTGATGCTCGTCTCGGGGCGGATCGACGAGGAACAGCTTTTCGGTGACCTGCGCGCGGTCATCGTCGACGAGATTCATGCCTTCGCCGGCGACGACCGCGGCTGGCATCTCCTCTCGGTGCTTGATCGGATCGCCAGGCTCGCCGGCCACGAGGTTCAGCGGATCGGCCTGTCGGCGACCGTGGGCAATCCCGAGGCCCTGTGCGACTGGCTGGCAGGCTCGTGTGACGGGCCGCGGGGCGTCTACCGGCCGGCGGCCACGGCTGCCGGGCCTGCCGACGTCGCGCTCGACTATGTCGGCTCACTCGCCAACGCCGCGGTCGTAATCTCGCGGCTCCACCACGGCGAGAAGCGGCTTGTCTTCTGCGAGAGCCGTTCCCGCGCCGAGGAACTGGGCGCAGAGCTTCAGCGGCTCGGCACCACAGCGTTCGTCACGCACAGCTCACTCTCCGTCGATCAGCGACGGCAGGCGGAGGACGCCTTCGCGAATCGCGAGAACTGCGTCATCGTTGCCACCAGCGTGCTCGAACTGGGAATCGACGTCGGTGACCTCGACCGCGTGATCCAGATCGACGCCCCGGGGCGGGTGGCGAGTTTCCTCCAGCGAATGGGCCGGACCGGCCGACGGGCTGGCACGACCCGAAACTGCCTGTTCCTGGCGACCGCCGACGCCGGGCTCGCCCAGGCCGCGGCGCTCATCGATCTCTGGCGGGATGGCTATGTGGAGCCCATCGAACCGCCGGCTGAGCCATTCCATGTGCTCGCCCAGCAGCTCATCACGCTCATCCTGCAGGAGCAGGGGATCGGGCGGACCGCCTGGCGAGACTGGGTTGGCCGGATGCCCGGCTTCGCTGCGATGGCTCCTGAGGACGTCGAACAGACGATTCGCTGGATGCTCGACCAGCAGATCCTCTGGGATGACGCCGGTATCCTCGGCATCGGGGAGCAGGGCGAACGGGAGTACGGCTGGCGGCACTACATGGAGGTGATGAGCGTGTTCCTCACGCCGCCGCTCATGAAGGTGCTCCACGGCCGTCGTGAACTTGGCCTTGTCGATCGCATGTCGTTCGTGCAGCCAGCCCGCGGGCGACCGACCGTCCTCTCCCTCGGCGGTCGCGCCTGGCTTGTTCGGGATATCGACTGGGCTCGCGGTGTGGCCTATGTGGAACCCGCCGCCGACACGGGCCGCTCCCGATGGAAGGGAATGGGCCCCGGGCTGGGGTTCACGATGTGCCGGCGGATTCGTGATCTTCTGGCCACCGACGGCGAGCGCAAGTGGTGGTCGCAGCGGGCCCGGGACGGAATGACTGCGATCAGGGCCGACTACCCATGGCTTTCCACCGATGGAACGGTCATCGTCACGGAGGCCAGCGGCGAGGTCACCTGGTGGACGTTCGCGGGCAAGGGCGTGAACGCCACGCTTGCCTCAACGCTCCAGGCTCGAATCGAAGGAAAGGTTGGGCACGATAACTTCGCCGTGAAGGTCGAGGCGGGGGTTACGCCAGGCGACCTCGACGGTCTGATTGCCGACATTCGGAATCAGCCGGCCGCCGAACTGCGCCCCGCCATCGATCCCGCTGCGGTGGCGACCCTCAAGTTTGCCGACTGCGTCCCTCCTGCGCTCGCGGAGCGGATGCTCCAGGTACGACTCCGAGATGCTGACGGAACTGCCGCCGTTCTCGCCGAGCCGACTCGAATCGTAGTTGGTGGCTGAGTCTGGCCGCCGTACCGCCGCGAACCGGCCGAAAGCCCGGAAAAACGCTATGCCGGAGGCCCACCCAAGTTCCGTAGGGCGCGCCTTCAGAATCCCTCCCATCACACCAATGGGAGCCCGGAACACCGGGGCATGCGAATGGCCAAGACGATCGACGACCTCGAGACCCTCCTCTCCGGACACGGCTACACCTGCGAGCAAATGCTCGACGTGATCGTGGCCGCGGAGGTGCAGACCAAGGTCTACAAGAACCCCGCCGGCGAAAACTCAATCCAGATCCTGCTCACCTTTGATCGACCCAATGACTGCGTAGCCGTCGAAATCCTCCGGGCGTTCGACCTTCGGGATACGGAGTACAAGGAAGCCACGCTCGCGTGCCTGCTGGCCGCGACCGCTCGCACGCCCCTCCTCAGGCCGTCATTCGATCCCACCGACGGTGAGATCCGGCTCCGCGTCGACTGCGTCTGTGGCGAGGAGGGAGCCCGCGACGTGGACGTGCTGCGGGCCATGGCCCTGCTGCCGTCGTTCGCCGAGCTCTGGTATCCCCAGCTCGCCGCCGCGATGAAGGGCGGCACGTTCGACGCCAACAAGGTGGGCCGCCTCAACCTCTCCCGCCTCGGCGATCCGTGCCGCCCGGCTGACGCGGCCGCACCGCCCCTGCCTGTCGAGCCCGCGGTCGAGGCACCGACGCCTTCAGCGGAACGGATGGAAGACATCGGCTCCGAAATCGGCTCGGTCTTTCGCGCAGCCTCGATCTCACAGAAGCCCGGCAGCCACCCGAACCGCCTCCGGGCGCTCTTCGAATTTCGTCGCCGGCTCGATGAGCCGGGCCCAAATCCCGGCGACCAGAACTGACACCACGCCGCCCCATTTCACCCATTCCCCAATCTCACCCGCACTGCAGGAGCCCCCATGGCCGCCACGTTCCAAGACTTGAAGCAGTTTATCAACGCCGCCGGACTGAACTACGAAGCGAACGACGAACTCCAGACGATCGCCATCGGCTTCACCGGCGAGCCCGACGACACCACCTACCGCGACGAGGACGGCGACCCGTCGGTGCGGATTCTCGTTCGGCTCGTCGAACGCGGCGAGTTTGTGGCCGTGTTCTCGCCGCAGGCGTGGGATCTCTCCGATTCCGAGCACGTGCCCGCCGTGTGCGAGGCGGTGGCCCGCTTCCAGGCCCGTATGAAGCTCATTCGATTCGATCTCGGCGAGGAAGGCTCTCTGCAGCCGAACGTGGAGATCCCGCTCGAGAAGGCGCCGTTGTGCGCCGAGCAGCTGCACCGCGGGATTGCCGCCGTCCTCATCGCCGTGAAGGAGTTCGACCCCGTCGTCCGCCATGCGATGGAGACCGGCGTCGTGGATCTCGGGCTCATCAACGACGAGATGCCCGACCTGCCGGCCGAGATCAACCAGATTCTCGAACTCGGCGAGAGGGCCGGCGGGTTGGACGCCCTCGAGCAACTCCTCGGCGGCGGCGACGCCCCGCCCGTGGAAACCTGAGCGCCGCCCCCACCCCCATCACCTCCAGGAGACATTCGATGCCAGCTTCGCCAAGCAATCACAACATCCATTCGATTACCTTCGTCCACACCGCCGACTGGCAGCTCGGCAAGCCGTTCGCGGGAATCACGAATCCCGCCAAGAGGGCCCGCGTGCAGCAGGAACGGTTTGAGGTCATCCGCAGGATCGCAGCGGTGGTTCGTGAGCGCCAGGCCCGGTTCGTCGTCGTCGCTGGCGACCTGTTCGACTCGCCGACGCCGACCCACGACACGATCTCGGCGGCGCTGGGCGCCATCGCGGAACTCGGCGTTCCGGTGTTCGCGATCCCCGGCAACCACGACCACGGCGGGCCCGACAGTCTGTGGGAGCGGGCGTTCTTCCAGCGGGAGCGGGCTCGGCTAGCCCCCAACTTGCACCTGCTCACCGCGGCCACTCCGACTGTGGTCACGCTGCCCGACCGCGGCGACGGCCAGCAGGCGGTGACCCTGCTCCCGTGCCCCCTGCCACGGCGCCGCGAGGCCGACGACCCGACGGCGTGGATCCGCGACTTCGACTTCTCGGAGTGTAACGCCATGCCCAGGATCGTGATCGCCCACGGCAGCGTGGCCTCGTTCGCGGCGGGCGGCTCGGCCCGGCTCGACGAGGACGACGACTTGGCGGCTGGAACCGCCAACACGATCGCTATCGACCGCTTGCCGCTCGATGAACTCGACTACGCGGCCCTCGGCGACTGGCACGGCTTCATGGCCGCGGGCTCGAATGCCTGGTATTCGGGCTCGCCGGAGATCGACCGCTTTCCCAAGGCGAGGCAGGAGCCCGGGCACGTGGCCTGCGTGACTGTCGGTCGTGGTTTGCCGCCGACCGTGGCGGCGATTCGCACCGGTCGGTTTCGGTGGCTCTCCCTCGACGTTGTGCTCGACGCCGGAGAAGACATCTCTGGGCGCGAGAACGCGGGAGTTGGCGTCGCCTCGAGCGATGAAGCTGCCACTGGTCGTGGGCCGGCCTACCTCGACGCCGTGGTCACGGAGGCCACGCGGCCTCAGGCTGAGGGCGAGCCTGGGTTCGACGGCTGCCTGGCAAAGATCACTGTGACGGGCACCGTGTCGCTCGCGGGCCGCGCGGAACTCGACCGGGTGATCGAGTCGTGGGAGGCGCGGCTGCTGCGGCTCGACCTCGACGATTCCGTGCGGATCGCCCCAACGCCCGACGAAATCCGCGACCTCGCTGCCCGCCCCGGCGACCCGATCATCTCCCGCGTCGCCGCGGAACTCGTGCGGCGGCTCGAACCGGGCGTCGCGGGGGCTGCCACCACGCCCGCGGAACTCGAGGTCGTTCGCCATGCCCTGACGATGCTGCACGGCCTCGCCCATCCCAGTCAATCCGCCACCACCATCACCTCCACCGGAGCGAAGTCCGCATGAAACTCCTCACCGTCAAGATCAAGAACTACCGCGTTCACAAGGATCTCACCGTCGCTTTCGACGCCGCCCGCACCGTGATCGGCGCCCCGAACGAGGCAGGCAAAAGCACACTCGTGGAAGCGATCCACCACGCCTTTTTCCTTCGGTGCCGCACGACCGGCGCGGCGCACAAGGCGATGCTCTCGGAGTTTCACGCCGGACACCCGACGGTCGAACTCACGTTCGAAAGCGGGGGCCGACGCTACACCATCACCAAGGTCTTCAGCGGCAACCAGTCGGCGATCACGACCCTGAGGGAGCATCCGGCCACGCGGGAGGCGTACGTGGCCTCGGGTGCCGATGGCGGCGCGGGCCGCACGCTCCGCGACGACGAGGCCGAGGCCCGGATCCACGAGATCCTCCGCACGCAGGAGGTGTCGACCGGTCGGAGCCTCGACTCGCGACTCAAGATGCAGTGGGCCCATCTCTGGGTGTGGCAGGGATCGGCGACCGAGGATCCGCTGGCCCACGCCAACTCCGAACGGCACGCCGAACTGCTCCGCGAGCGGCTCTCGAGGGCCGACGGCGGCGGGGTGCTCGAGTCGCCGCTCGACGCGGCCGCGGCTCGCGACGTGGCGGCAAGGCACGCGGCGTCGTTCACCGACAAGGGCAAGGTGCGAGCCGGCTCCGACCTCGACAAGTCGCGAAATGCCGTCGAGGCGGCGGAAGCCGGTCGTGCTCAGGCGGCTGCAAACGTCGAGACGCTCAACGAGGCCGTCGATGCGATCGACGCGGCGAACCGGACGAGCGCCATTTGCGAGATCAATCTGGGCGAGGCGCAGCAGGAACTCGACGGTGTCAAGGAGCGGCAGAAGCAGGCCGCCGAACTCGCCGTGCAGATCGCCGAGGAGCAGGCCGCGGCGGCCGCCGCCGGCGCGGCCTACGCAGAGGCCGTGCGGGTGGATGCGGAGATCACGACCTGCCGCACGGCGATCGCTGCCCTCGAATCGAAGATGGATCCGGGGCTAAGGGCCTTGGCACACCTCGAGCAGCTGGAGCAGGAGGGCACGGTGCGGTGTGATGCTGCCAACGGGGCCGTAGCGCTGGCCGGACAGCGGCAGGCCGCCGCGGCCACGGCATTCGCCCTGCACGACGCCTGCGAGAAGCATGAGCGGCTACTGACTGAGCGCGAGGGCCTCGGAGGACGATGTGCCCTGATCGCCGCCCAGCGGACGAAGGCCAGCGAACTGCGAGCGGAGCGGGATCAACTGGCTTCGATTGTTGACGCCGACGTGACGCTGCTCGTGCGGCGCGACCGGGCGCGGGAACTGGCGGACGCGACGCTCGACGCGATTGCCACGAAGGTGGAACTCGTGTCGGGGGAGGTGCCCATGACCCTCGCCGGCGCGGAACTCGCTCCAGGCATACCGCTGACAATCACGGGCGACGCGGAACTTGCCGTGGGCCTGCCGGGCGGCAGGGCAGGAAGTGCCGCGGGCGGCGGCGCGATCGTGCGGATCACGCCCGGCGGCGGCCGGTCGCTGGCCGAGGCGACGCAGCGGCGTGACGAGGCCCGGGCGGCTCTGGAGGCGGATCTGGCGGTTCGCGGCGTCGCGTCGGTGGACGAGGCGCGGGAGATTGCCGCCCGCCAGCAGACGCTCAATGCCGACATCCACGCCGTGAACCTCGCGATCGCCGGGCTCGGCGGTGACCAGGCAGAGGCCGACCTCGCCGAACTCGACGCCGGGATCGCGAAGGCGGCGGCGGAGGTTCGCCGTCGGTCGCCGGAAGGCTATGTGCGGCCTGCGAGCCTCGCCGCGGCGCAGGCGGCCCTGGCCGCAGTCGAGCGCGAACTCGCCGCAGCCGGCGAGGCGGTGGCGACCGCAAACGCT
>JBIPLL010000627.1:0-4503 GCA_044368425.1 Beijerinckiaceae bacterium | reverse complement strand
GACTGCGGCGCGGAAGCATCTGGAGGGAGTCGTGGCGGAGAGGCTTCAGGCTGCCGAGAACCTGCGGGTGAACCGCACGGACCTCGAGTCACTCCGCATGAAGATTGCGGTGCTCGAGGAGCGGCACGGCACCGATCGCACCGAGCGGATCGCGGCCTTCAAACGGGCGTCGGAGGTGGCGGCGTCCCGACTGGCAGCCTCGCGGGCCCGCCTCGCCAAGCTTGCCCCGGACGCCCTCGACCTCGATCGTCAGCGGCTCGAGCGGACGATCGCGAATCTCTTGGCCGCCAAGCAGGATGCGGAGACACGGCGTCAGTTGGCCCGGGCCACGTTGCAGCTGCAGGGCACGATCGACCCCCGTGACGACCTTGCCCGGGCTGCTGTGCGTCAGCGGCTCGCGGCGGCTGAGCACGCCCGGGCTTATCGCGAGGCCGAGGCGGTGAAACTGCTGGCCACGCTCTTTGGCGAGAAGAAACGCGAGGTGGAGTCGCAGTTCGTGGCGCCGCTGACGAGCCGCGTGAGCGGCTATCTCGAACGGCTCTATGGTGAGGGCACGACCGTTGGTGTGGACTATGAAAACGGCCGGTTCAACCGACTCACGCTCTCGCGCCGCGGCGTGGGCGACGCCACTTTCGAGTTCTCGCAACTGAGCTCCGGGGCCAGGGAGCAGGCGGGGGCGGCGTTTCGGCTGGCGATGGCGGAGGTGCTGGCCGAGGACCACGATGGCTGCCTGCCGATCGTGTTTGACGACGCGTTCGTGAACTCCGACGCCGATCGCCAGCGGGCTCTGCAGCGGCTGCTCGACCTTGCGGCAATCAGAGGCCTGCAGGTGATCGTGCTGGCCTGCCGCCCGGAGAGCTACGCGACACTCGGGGGAGTCGAGGTCACGCTGCCATCGAATCCTCTGGCGGTCGACCGGGACGCATAGGCGATCGAGCCGGTCGAGGTATGGTGATTCGGGCAGGTCGGTCTTCTGGAGGCACAAGTAGAATTTTTAACGCCGCGTCCGGGGAGCCCACTGCCGAAATTGCTTGACTTATAAACGGGTAAATGTACTATTCCGTTTAGCATCCTAGTAAACAGGGAAGTCAAGCCGGAGGTATAGGCCATGATCTTGATTCAGGGCGACGAGCACGATGCGGAGATCACGTCGCTGGGGTGGTGTGCGGTAATCCAACTTGCCCAGCATTTCGGCTGGAAGCCGGCGGGAGCGATGGAGATTCAGTCGCCGGAAGATGAGTCGGGGGCGTCGTGCCCGGGTGAGAATGTCGGTGTCGCGGCGCATTGCCGCGTGATTGATTACACGGGAAACAGTGGCCTCGCGGTCGAGAACGCGGATGCCGTGGCGATGGCGCAGGCACTTCAGGCGGCCAGGGCTGCGCTCGAGACACGCAATCCTTCAGCCGAGGAGTCGATGGCAGCCAAGGAGCGATGCCACCGGATCGAGACGCTGCAGCGACCACCCAGTATCGATGATCTGATCGACATGTGGGGGCACCAGCGAGGCGTGCTCGAGTCGCTCATCGACGTGGCGAGGCACGGGGCCTTCAGCATCCACTGATACCGCTCGTCACCGGTCTCCTGCCCTGAATTGACGCCCATATCCGGGCATATTCCTAGGTGGGCTGCGCTATCACGTCGCGTTTAGGCCGGAGATTGACGGCCAGTCGCGTGATAGGCTCGGACCCGTCCTCATGCTGCACCGATGGCGTGGTGCCGGCCGACACGTTCGGTCGCCCACGTCATCGGTGTTTTCATTTCCCGCGAGGCCATCGATCATGACTATCAAGACAACCGACCACAGCACCGCAGGCAGCGGTACGATAGGACTAGCTGCGGATGCCGGCCAGCAGGCGAGCGTCGCCAGGGCACAGGCGGAGCTGATCGACATGCTCGCGAGGCTCGTGCTCGCGGCCGTCGAGGCTGACGCCACCGGCAGCCGCATGCACCGACCGCGAGTCAATACCCGTGACCGACGATCACGACAGCCTGACGCCTGATCTGCCCGCGTGGGTCGTGGATCGCCTCACGCAGGCCTACCATCGCATCCAGAACCTGACCGCCGGGCAGAAACTCTGGCGCGAGCGATTCACCGACGCCGACCGAGCGAGGTTCACGGATACGTGGCCCGATGTGTGGGCGAGCAACCAAGGCACCATCGGACTGTGGTGCCGCGCCCGCGGCACGTCGTGGAACCGGGCCATCGCTGAGGTAGCCCACACGCTCGGCTTTCTGGATCAGGCGTCGCGCGACGCGCTGGTGGCATCGCTGCCGCCGGAGGACCAGGCCGCCGCGGATCGTGCCGCGATCCGCGCCCGCCGCGAGGCCAAGCCGTCGTGGCACAAGGGCTTGGGTGAGCTTCGCTACCGCGGTGAAGTGATCCGTGAGGTGAAGCCCGAGGCCGAGAACCTGCGAACCATCCTCGAGGCATTCGAGACAGACGGATGGCCGGACGAGATTTACGATCCGTTTCCACAAGATGGCCCGACCGATCGTCGCCGTCGCGCGGTTGCCACGCTCAATTCGGGTCTTCGCGGTATCCAGTTTGAGTCAACGGGCAACGGTCGCAAGATCGCGTGGAAGCCTGTTGGCGATGGACCAGGCGACGCTGCGGCGACGGCGTAGCGGCCGTCTATCTATAGCTGCCCGTCACTTTTGCATGGGCGCGAGCGTGGGCGCCTGCATGGGCGCAGATCACCTCAAAACGTCTGAAAACGCGGGCGTTCGCAGCCCTTTGCTCGGACAATGAAGAGGTGCGACGAGAGTGCTCGCGATGACGCGAACACGTCGCATTGAGCGGGCCGCCGGCCCGCGAGGCGCGGAATGGATTCCAAGACCTTCTACAAGGAAGACGGCAGCGATGTCGGTGAGCCGCTTGCGGTTCGGCCGCGGATCGCTGCCGCGAAGCTTGGGATCAGCGAGTCGACGCTCGACCGCCTCCGTAAGGCGGGCCGCATCCCGTTCGTGAAGCTCGACGGCGCGATCCTCTACCGCGTCGCCAGCCTCGACCAGTTCCTGCTCGAGTCCGAGCAGTGGGTGAAGCAAGACACCGCGTGAGCCGACGTGCGGCTTCCGCGGAGGGTTCCCAGTCCTCCATTTATAGGAGAAACAGTTATGGCATCGTTATGTTCCGATTCAGGAAAACGAGGGACGACCTACCGCGTCCTCATTAAGGCGTTGAATGGCAAGCGGCACACGATCCGGCTTGGTCGCGTCAAAAAGCGGATCGCCGAGACGGCGCGACTGATGATCGAGTCGCTCGAGGCTGCCGCCGCCGCAGGGCACTCTTCCGACCGCGAGACGGCGGAGTGGGTCGGTCGCCTGGGCGACGAGATCCATGGTCGGCTCGCCCGGGCCGGGCTCGTGCGGCCGCGGGAGCAGGCCGAGCAGGCGATCGGCACGCTTGGCCAGCATCTGGAGCAGTACTTCGCTGGCCTTGGTAAGCAGAAGCCGACAACGGCCCGCAACTACGCCCGGGCGCGGCGGCTGCTCGAGGAGTTCTTCGGCAAGGACAAGACCCTCGGCTCGATTACCGAGGGCGATGCCGACGCCTACAGACGGTGGCTGCTCGACAGCTATGCCCCCGCTTCAGCGTCCGTTGGTCTGCGGCGGGCTCGCCAGCGGCTCATCCCTGTGAACCCCTTCGCCGACGTGCCGTGCGGGCCGCAGACAAACGATGACAGGATCGTGTACGTGTCGCCGGAGACGATTGAGCAGGTGATCGCCGCCTGCCCGGACAACGACTGGCGGCTCGTCTTCGCGCTGACTCGGTACGGCGGCCTCCGCTTTCCGAGCGAGGTCGAAGGGCTCCGATGGAGCGACATCGACTGGGCGGAATCGCGGTTCACCGTTCACGAGAAGAAGGTCGAGCACCACCCCGGCCGTGGTCGCCGCGTCGTGCCGATTTTCGAGGCGCTGCGACCGCACCTCGAACGGGCGTACCGCGAGCGGGCCCCCGGGGCGGTCTACGTGGTGCCCCGGGCCCGCGGCGGCAGCAACCTGGGCACGCATGCCAAGCGGCTCGTCGCCAAGGCGGGCGTCGAGGCGTGGCCGAAGCTGTTCGTGAACCTTCGGGGTAGTTGCTCCGACGACCTCGAGCGGCGCGGCGTCGCGGAGAAGGCGATCAACGCGTGGATCGGCAACTCGGCGCGAATGCGGCACCGCCACTACCACTCGGTGCGGCCGGAGGACTGGGCGGCGGTCACCGGAAAAGCGGCGCAAATTCCGGCGCACGCAACGCCCGTCAGGGGCCATCAGGAGCCATCAACCCTTCACGACGCCCGCGAAAAATCGCTAGACGTGGAGGATGACTCAAAAAACCAGTACCCCCGACAGGGATCGAACCTGTGACCTGAGCTTTAGGAAAGCTCCGCTCTATCCAACTGAGCTACGGGGGCGAATGCGGCACGCCACGGCAACCGCCGCGACTCCGCACCCCGCATCTTACGGACGGCCGCAGCCTCTGACGATGCCCCAGGATCCCAGGCGATTCCGCGGCGAAAA
>JBIPLL010000191.1:0-5796 GCA_044368425.1 Beijerinckiaceae bacterium | reverse complement strand
CGACCGTGCGCGCCCGCGCCGCCGCCGCATCAAGCCCCATATGCTCGCGCAAGGCTTCCCCGATCTGGAAGCCGATGGTCAGGACCGGATTGAGCGAGGACATCGGGTCCTGGAAGATCATGCCGATGCGGCGCCCGTTGATGCGTCGCATCTGCGTCTTGTCGAGCGCCAGAAGATCCTGTCCGCCGAACCACACCTCGCCGCCTTCGACCCGCCCGCCATGCGGCGGCAGGAGACGCTGGAGCGACAGCATGCTCACGCTCTTGCCAGAACCGCTCTCGCCGACAATGGCAAGCGTCTCGCCTTGCTCGAGCGTGAAGGACACGCCGTTCACGGCATTGACGACGCCATCGCTGGTGCGAAAGCGCGTCTGCAGGTTGCGCACGTCGAGGAGCGGCGGCATGTCAGGTCTCCGCGCGATATCGGGGCGTGCTCATGCCGCCTCCTCGATCACGCCCAGCCACAGCAGGAAGGCGCCCTTTTTCACCGGCATGCCCCAGTTCATGTTCATGACCTTGGAGGCGGCCGGCGCGGTCACGGTCTGGAGAAGGTTGCCGAAATAGTCGCGCACGACGCCCAGTTCCTCGCCCGCCACGACATCCTGTCCCGTCGTGATGCAGGGAAAGAACACGCCGTCCTCGTCCGCCGTCAGCCAGAAACGGTCGCCGATGGCGCGGATGGGCGGGAAGATCTGCGGCTCGCCTTCGATGAAGCCGAATGTCTTCAGGATGTTGACGATGCCGCCATACATCAGGCCCTGGTCGTCGCGGCTGCCGCGCTCGCCGATCTCGGGCGTGATCTCGGGGATGCGCAGACGGTCGGCCATGCTCTTTCTGGGCCAGAGCCACCAGGCAGGGCGCACGCTGCTTTCGGGCGGCTCGCCGCGATATTGCGACCAGCTGACGTAAGGCGTCCCCAAAGCCTGCGCCATGGCGCGCGCCTTGGCGTCCAGCACCTCGTCGCCGAGCAGCCGGCAGATCACGTAAGGGTGCATGCCCTCGCTGAACTCGCCGCCATGGCAGTTGATGATGAGGTCGCTGCCTTCCGCCATCTCCATCATCATCTCCATGATGGACGGATAGGTCGGCGCGAACTGCTCCCAGTTGAGGAAGGACTCCTCGTGGGTCGCGAGCCCGATCACGATGGTGCCGGCGACATCGGCGGGCTCGAGCGTCCGATAGAGCTTCTGCGCCGCCTCGATGCCGTCATATTCCGTGCCGTGCTGCCCGCCGAAGATCGTGATGCGCCCGCCGGGCCGGTCTCCGGTAATGATCCCGACCGGAATGCGGTGCACCTTGCCTGTCTCGTCGGTGCGGGTGAGGAACTTCCCAACCTTGCTGCCGCTCATCTTGTCTCTTCCCTCTTCACGTCAGGTCGCGGATCGCGCCGAGATAGGATCTCAGCCCGTCCTTGCAGCGGTAAAGTCCGATTTCCGGGTCGATGAGGTCGCCCTTGCCATCGAAGCGGATCGTGCCGAGCGCCCCGGAATAGGTTCCCATGGACTGCACGGCCTTCAGCACCGCCGCGCGGTCGATGCGCCCGACCTTTTCGATGGCCGCGAGCAGGATTCCCGCCGCGTCATAGGCTTCCGCCGCATATTGCGGCGCCACCAGCATCATCGGATAGCGGACGGCGAAACGCTCGAAGAAGGAGCGCGCGCTCGGCTTCAGACGCATGTCGATGCCGGCAAGGCTGTGATGCGGCGGCACCGGATCGAGGCTCGGCACCTCGAGAAACGCGTAGGGCTTCAGCGCATCGCTGCCCAGAAACACGGCCTTCACGCCCCGGTCGCGCAGCCGGTGCGTGATGATATGCGCCTTGTTCCAGTAGACCGCGAAATAGACGAGGTCGGGCTGCGCCGCGACGGTCGCCTCGATCAGGTCGTCGAAGTCGAGCGCCGTTTCCTTCGGCGTGAAGAAGAAGTCGAGCACCGGCTTGACGCCCAACCGCGCCGCCTCCGCCGAGAAGATCTCGGCAATGGGGCGTCCCCAGCCCGACCCGTCGCTGAGTACGACGATGCGCTTGGCTTTCAGGTAGTGGACCGCCGCCTGCGCGAGCTGGCGCCCCTGCACCTCGTCATTGGCGACGACGCGGAAGAAATTGTCGGGGCCGTGCGCGGTCAGGCGCGGGCTCGACGCCTCGGAGGACACCTGCGCGAAACCGGCGGCCTTGTAGACATGCTGCGTCGTGAGCGCCATGTCGCTGTTGATGGGCCCGAGCATGGCGACCGATTGCGGATCGTCGCAGAAGGCCTGCGCAGCGGCGATGGCGATGTCGCGGTCGCGCTTGTCGATGACCGGCACGAGCTCGACCTTGAACGGAACCTTGCCCGCCTCGTTGAAGGCATCGACGGCCATCTGGGCCGCGCACCAGCCGGTGACGTCCTCGACATTGGGCTCGGGCAACTGGAAGCCGATCCGGGCGACCTGTGCTGCATCTGGTTTGGGCGAAGGCGTCATGGGCTCATCCGATCGCGATTGGCAGAGAATGAGGCGCCGTCAGCGCCGCAAGCGGGGGTCGAGCGCATCGCGTAAGCCGTCACCCAGCATGTTGGCGCCGAGCACGGTGGCCACGATGGCAAGGCCGGGAAACCAGACGAGCCACGGGGCCTCCGTCATGTATTCCTGGCCGATATTGACGAGATTGCCCCATTCGGGCGTGGGAGGTTGCGCGCCGAGGCCCAGAAAGCCGAGCGAGGCGGCCGCCAGGATCGCATTGCCGATGCTCAGCGTGATGAGCACGATCAGCGAGGGCAGGATATTGGGCAGGATGTGGCGCAGCACGATGAGGAGCGAGCCCGCGCCCAGGCTCCGGCTCGCCAGGATGAAGTCCTTCTCGCGCTCCGCATAGACGACCGAGCGCACGAGCCGCGCGAAAAGGGTGAACTCCCCGATACCGACTGCCAGCATCACGATCGGCAGCGAGCTGCCGAGCATCGCGGCGATGACCATCGCGACGAGCAGGCCCGGAAAGGACATGAACGTATCGATGATCATCACGACGACGGCATCGACCCGTCCGCCGAAATAGCCGCCCGCCATGCCCACGGCGAGCCCGATCAACAGCGCGATCATCACCGCGCCAAGCCCGACCGCAAGCGACACGCGCGCCCCGTGGATGACGCGGCTCAGGAGATCGCGCCCCAACGCATCCGTGCCGAACGGGTGCGCCCATGACGGCGGCTCGAGGAAGGCCCGCGACTGGACGATGGGGTCGTAAGGCGCAATGAAATCCGCGAAGACGGCGATGAAGACAAGGGCCGCGATCACGAACAGACCAACCACGGCGCCGCGGTTCTTGCGGAAATTGCTGCGGATGATCGCGAATTCCGTCAGGCGCGGGCGCTCGTCGTCGCGCGCGGCAGCGGCAAGTGGCAAAGCAGGCTCGATATGGCTCATGCTGCACCTGCCTTCGCGTCATAAGCGATGCGCGGATCGAGTGCCGCATTCATCAGGTCGACGAGGAGATTGACGGTCGTGTAGGTCAGCGCCGCAATCAGCACGATGGCCTGCAGGACCGGGAAATCCATCTGCCGGATCGCCTCGACCGCCATCGTGCCCAGTCCCGGCCGCGCGAACACGGTCTCGGTAATCACGGCACCGCCGAGCATCCAGCTCGTCTGCACGCCAAGCAGCGTCAGGACGGGAATGAAGGCGTTGCGCAGCGCATGGACACCGATGACGCGCCGCTCGCTCAGCCCCTTTGAGCGCGCTGTCGTGACATAATCGTCACCAAGCACCTGCAACATGCTGGAGCGCGTCAGCCGCGCCACCATGCAGGCCGATTGCAGGCCAAGCACCACCGCCGGCAGGACAAGGCTGCGCCAGCCCGCGCTCGCCGCCACCGGAAACCAGTTCAGCTGCACGGAAAAGATCAGGAGGGCGATCAGCCCGAACCAGAACAGCGGCATGGCGACGCCAAGCGACACCAGGACCATCAACCCGTTGTCGATCCAGGTGTTCTTGCGCAGGGCCGCGATGATGCCGGCGGGGATGCCGAAGAGGATCATCACGAAGGTTGCGGCAAGCGCCAGCTCGATCGTGCGCGGGATCACCGAGAGGACCATGTCCGCGACGGGGCGCTTGGAGACGATCGAGACCCCGAAATCGCCTTGCAGCACGCGCCAGAGCCATTCCGCGTAGCGAACGTAGATCGGCTTGTCGAGACCGAGCGTCTCGCGGGCAAGCGCCATGTTCTCGGCGGTCACATACTGACCCGCGAACATGTGCATCACCGGGTCGCCGGGCAGCATGTCGATCATGCCGTAGACGAGGATGCTGACGAGGACCACGATCGGAAGCGATCGCATCACACGCCGAAGGATATATTGCCGCATCGTGCTACCGGTCCGCTGGTGGACGGAAGGAGGCCCCGGCCTCCATGGACAGGAGACCGGGGCCGGAAGCCGGGATCATTTCGGCTCGAGATAGGCGGCGTTGAACATGGCGTGGCCGCCATTGTTGTAGGTGACGCCCTTCAGCCGCTTGACCATCACATAGGTGGTGAAGCCCTGCGCGATCGGGACGCCGAGATAGTTCTCCGCGATGATCTTCTGCGCGGCCTGGAACTTCGCCTTGCGGTCCTCGAAGGTCGCCGCATTGTCGCCGGCATCGAGCAGCTGGTCGAGCTGCGCCGAGACGGCCGCATTGCCCTTCTGGATATAGGTGAAGCTCATGCCGTAGCGGCCGGGCCGGGGCGTCTCGCGCGAGTTGAACATCACGTTCAGCACGGAGGCGGTCGGCAGCGGCATGTCGAAATTGATCATGCTGTGCTCTTCCTTCATGGCCACGACCGACTGGTCGTCCCAGGGACGCACATTGATCTTCAGGGCGATGCCGATGGCCTTCAGGTCGGACTGGATCGCTTCCGCAACGATGACGCTGGGATTGTTGTCGCGATTGCCGAAGACGTAGAGGTCGACCTCGATCGGCTTGCCGTCAAGTTCGAGAACGCCGTCGCCATTCGTGTCCTTCGCGCCCGCATCGGTCAGCGTCTTGCGGGCCTCTGCCGGATTGAGCGTGATGAACTTGGGCGCGTCGGGCCAGAATTCCGGCGTCGCCGGCGCCAGCGTCGAAAAGAGCGGCCGCCGCTCGCCGCGATAGGCCGCGATATTGATCTTCTCGCGGTCGATGGCGAGGTTGATCGCCTTGCGCACTGCGAGGTTGTCGGTCGGGAAGCGCGCGGTGTTGAAGACGAAGGAGAAGGGCATGCCCGTCTGCGGGATCTTCACGACCTCGAAGGCAGGATTGGCCGTCAGGCGCCGCATATCGGCAAAGTTCGGATCCTTGATGATGTCGCAATCGCCGGATTCGAGACACGCGGTGCGCGTGGCCTGGTTGGCGATGAACTTCACCTCAAGCCCGTCGAGGAACGGCGCCCCGCGATGCGGGAACATCGACGAACCCCACTTGTAGTCAGCGTTGCGCGCCAGCTTGATATTGCTCTGCGGCGTCCAGCTGACGAACTTGAACGGGCCAGCCCCGATGGGCTCGCGGTTCATCTGCATGCCCTTGGCGGTCCAGCCGGCATTGGACGGAATGCCCGTGACGTCCAGCATGCCCATGTAGAAGGCGAAGGCGCCCCATGGCTTCGAGAACTTCACCTTGATGGTGAATTCGTCGATGACATCAGTCCCCGTATAGGGGTTCATGTATTGATGGCCGTTATTGCAGCAATATTGCTTGTCGAAGACGCGTGTGAAATGCGCCTTCACGCTCTCCGCATTGAACTTGGTGCCGTCGTGAAACACGACGTCGTTGCGCAGCTTGATCGTGTACTCGGTTGAGTCGGGATTGG
>JBIPLL010000231.1:0-5224 GCA_044368425.1 Beijerinckiaceae bacterium | reverse complement strand
GGTGCGCGACGAGATAGCCGATCTGGTCGCCGCCCGTGACCAGTGCCGAAACCGGTGTCTCACGCTCGGTGCCGATCTCGCCCAAGGGCGGCCCCGAACGGCCCAGCCGCTCCGCCACGCTGATCAGCCGCGCCAGTCCGCTGAAGCCGAGCCCGCGCAACTCGCAATCGATCAGGTGGTCCAGAATGGTCTCGCGCGATGCCGCCGGATAGCCGAGCTTCTCCAGAACGCGCCCACCGAGCGCCCGCGCCTGCGCGAGCGGAAGTTCGATCGTGGAGCCGGCGGCCGGGCGCATTTCGGCCGTTCTCATGTCAGCGCTGGACGAAGGGGTTGGGCACCTGGCCGCTGATGTCGATCCAGACGCTCTTTTCCTGCAGATATTCCCGGATCGCGGTGAGACCGCTCTCGCGGCCGATGCCGGAGCGCTTGTAGCCGCCGAAGGGCGACATGTAGCTGGTCGCCCGATAGGTATTGATCCAGACCGTACCGGCCTCCAGCCGTTGCGACATGGTCAGCGCGCGGTTGATGCCCTGCGTCCACACGCCGGCAGCCAGCCCGTAGACGGTACCATTGGCGATGGCGATGGCGTCCTCGTCCGTATCGAACGGGATCACGGACAGGACCGGGCCGAAGACCTCTTCCTGTGCGATGCGCATGTCGGGACGAACATCGACGAAGATCGTCGGTTCCACGAACCAGCCCTCGCCGCAGGCGGCACCCGTAGCGCGCTGGCCGCCCAGCACGAGCCGCGCACCCTCGTCGCGCGCGATGCGGATATAGTCGAGCACCTTGTCGAGCTGCGGCCGCGTCGTGATCGGGCCGACCTGCGTGTCGTCGCGCGACGGGTCGCCGATCCGCGCCGTTTTCGCGAAGGCGACGAGCTTCTCCACGAATGTGTCGTAGACGGAGCGATGCACGAGGGCCCGCGAGCCGGCGATGCAGGTCTGCCCCGTTGCCGCGAAGATGCCCGAGACGACACCGAGAATGGCATCGTCAAGCTTGGCATCCTCGAACACGATGTTCGCCGACTTGCCGCCAAGTTCGAGCGTGACCGGCTTGATCGAGCGCGCGGCCAGCTCATAGACGCCCTGTCCGGTCCGGTCTCCGCCGGTGAATGCCACCTTCGCAACGTCCGTATGCGAGACGAGACGGCTGCCGATCTCCGAGCCGAAGCCGGTCACGATATTGACGACACCGTCAGGGAAGCCTGCTTCGGCGAACAGCTTGCCGAATTCCAGCGCCGAGACGGACGAAAATTCCGACGGCTTCCAGACGACCGTATTGCCGGCTGCGAGTGCAGGAGCCAGCTTCCACGTCGCCAGCATCAGCGGCGAGTTCCACGGCGTGATCGCCGCCACGACGCCGAGCGGCTCCTCGCGCGTGAAATTGAACACGCCGGGCTTGTCGATGGGGATGACACGCCCCTCGATCTTGTCGGCCAGACCGCCAAAATAATGATACCATTGCGGGATATAGCGAAGCTGTGCCCGCATCTCCGCGATCAGCTTGCCATTGTCGCGCGTCTCGATCTGCGCCAGCCGCTCGGCATCGCGTGTCACGAGATCGGCGAAGCGGCGCAGCAGCGCCCCGCGCGCGCTGGCGCTCAAGCCGCGCCAGGCCGGGTTCGCGAATGCGGCCCTTGCCGCAGCAACGGCGCGGTCGACATCGTCCGGTGCAGCCCGCGGCACGAGAGCCCATGCCTTGCCCGTATAGGGGTTTTCGGACTCGAAGGTCACGCCCCCGCTGGCCGCGACCCACTGGCCACCGATCAGCATCTCATAGCTTTGCATGGTCTCTCGTCTCCTTCAGGCAATCATCGTCCGGGCAATGGTAGCCGGATCAGGCCTTGCTGGCCGCGACCTCGGCAAAGGCCTCGCGGGCAAGGCGGAACGCATCGACGCCGGCCGGAATGCCGCCATAGACCGCGACCTGCAGCAGGACTTCGCGGATTTCCTCCTTGGTGACGCCGTTGGTCAGCGCGCCCTTCACATGCATCTTGAACTCATGCGGCCTGTTGAGCACGCTCAGCATCGCCAGGTTGAGCATGGAGCGGGTCTTGCGTGACAGCCCCTCGCGGCCCCAGAGCGCACCCCAGCAATATTCCGTGGTGAATTCCTGCATCGGCATGTTGAAGTCGTCTGCGCTTGCGAACGACTTCTCGACGAATTCCTTGCCCAGCGTCTCCTTGCGGATGGCGAGGCCACGCTCGAACACTTCCTTGCTCATGCTCTGCTCCTGCGGGACGAGATGCGGATGCGCGCCGGAGGGCCGCATCCGCAGGGAGAGGATGGCGGGCGTGACGCCCGCCATCCGGAGATTACTTCTTGGGCCAGAACGGCTCGGCCAGCGCCAGATTCGCCGGAGACACCGTCGAGGGAATGCCATTGCGCCACTGCACGATGGTCAGGCCCGCGCCGACGCGGCGGCCATTGGCCTCGAACTGCATGCGCCCGCCCGGGAAGTAGCGCGCAGGCCCACCCTCGATATTCATGGTGCGCAGCGCCTCGGCCACGGCCTCCTTGTCGGCCTTCTTCGCCATCTCCAGCGCTTCCTTGATGATCCACATGTCGCCATAGGTCGAGATGGCGTTCTGCGTCATCCAAGGTTCATTATAGCGGTCCTTCATCCGCTTGATCAGGTCCTCCTGGCCCTTCGAGCCCCAGTTGCCGACGCAGGTCATCACGCCTTCGACGAGCTGCGGGTTCATGGTCTTGAGCAGGTCCGGCTCGGCAATGGCGATGCCGAAGGAGATCAGCGGGATACGACCCTGGCCCAGGCCGAACTCGTTGAGCTTCTCCAGCATCAGCTTGGCGTCGGAAATGACCGTCGGCAGGAAGAAGACGAGATCGGGACGCGCCGAACGGATGCGCTGCACGAGCGGCGTGGCATCGGCGAGCGGCGGCGTGAAGGTCTCGTCGACGACGAGTTCAATGCCGAGCTCCTTCAGCAGCTTCTCGCGCATCGGCTTCACCGAGGCGACAGAGGCGGCGGTGTTGTCGGTGACGATGGCCACCGTCCTGGGCTTCTGGCCAGTCGCGCGGGTGGCGAGATCGATAACGACCGGCAGGGCCTGCTCGGCCTGCGACGCAGCCGTGGCGGAGGTCTGGAACACATACTTGAAGCCGCGACCCGTGATCAGATCCGAATAGGACAGGGTCAGCACGGGCAGCTGCGCGCGCTCCGTCACTTCCGTGACCGCGAGCGTGAACGAGCTGAGATAGGCGCCTGACGCCGCCACAAGCTTGGTCTGCTCCGCCACCATGCGCTGTGCGGAGTTCTTGGCCTTCTCGGTCGAGTCGCCGGAATCGACGAGCACCATCTTCAGCTTGGCGCCGCCCAGCGCCTTGATGCCGCCCTGCGCGTTGATGTCCTCGATGCCGAGTTCGGCACCCATGCGCATCACCTGGCCGGGGCGGGCATAGATGCCCGACAGCGGCACGATCAGGCCGACCTCGATTTCCTGGGGCGTCTGCGCGAGCACGCGCGGGGCCCCGAGGCCTGCCACAAGCGCGGCCGCGCCAGTGGTCTTGAGCATGTCACGCCTGTGAATCTTTATCTTAGTCATTGCTTCCTCCCGATTGAATTGACGAGGTATTCTGGCCGGGCGAATTGGCGTCGCCCGGTTACTGGAGCGGATCCGTCACATGCCGAGATAGGCTTGGCGGATCCGGTCGTCGGCGCGCAGCGTGTCGTTTGTGCCTTCGAGGACGACGCGCCCCGCCTCGAGCACATAGCCGCGATCAGCGGATTCAAGAGCTTCGGCAACCCGTTGTTCGACCAGCAGAATCGTCAGTCGCGTGTGGCGCCTGATCTCGATCAGCTTCTCGAAGATGAAGTCGGCGATGGCGGGCGCCAGGCCCATGGACGGCTCGTCGAGCATGAGGAGCTTTGGCGACGAGGCGATGCCGCGCCCGATGGCGACCATCTGCTGCTCGCCGCCCGACAGGGTGCCCGCCGCCTGGTTGCGGCGCTCCCCCAGCACGGGCAGCAAGGTCAGGATGAGGTCGAGATTGCGCGCCCAGTCGCGCTGGCCGGCATCGGTATAGGCCCCCATCTCGAGGTTCTCCATCACCGAGAGCGACGGAAAGACCTGGCGTCCCTCCGGCACGTGGGCGATGCCCAGATGGGCCCTGCGGTCCGCCGCCACCTCGAGAAGATTGCGCCCCTCGAAGGAGATCGTTCCCGACATCGGCGTAACGATGCCGGAAATCGTCTTGAACAGCGTGGACTTGCCGGCACCGTTCGGCCCGACGATGGAGATGAACTGCCCTTCGCCGACGCTGATAGACACGTCGTTGAGCACCGGGATGCTCGTGTAGCCTGCGGTGAGATTGCGGATCTCAAGCATGGGCTGCGCTCCACTTGGCACCCAGATAGGCTTCGATGACGCGCGGGTCGCGTGTGACGCCCTCCGGCTCGCCGTCCACCAGAACCTTGCCGTGGTTGAGCACGACGAAGGAATCCACCAGCTTCACCATGGCCTGCATCGTGTGTTCGATGATGACGATCGTGGTGCCTTCCGCGGCGAGCCGGCGAACGACGTCGATGACATCGCCGACCTCGCTGTGGCCGAGACCCGCCAGCGTCTCGTCGAGCAGCAGGATGCGGGGCTTGCCGGCGAGCGCACGGGCAAGCTCCATGAGGCGAAGCTCCTTCGTGGTGAGTTCGCCCGCCATCTTGTCCGCGATGGCCGAGAGCCCGACCCGCGCAATCGCCTCGCGGGCGAAGGCGCGCGCCTCGTCGTCTGTCTTGGCCGCGACATAGGCGCCAACCACGACATTGTCGGCGACGCTCATGCGCAGGAACGGGCGCATGATCTGGAAGGTGCGTCCCACGCCCGCCGCGCAGAGCACATGGGGCTTGCGCCCGACCATGTTCTGCCCGTCGAGGATGACTTCACCTTCATCCGGGTTCAGGAAGCCGTTGAGCAGGTTGAACAGGGTCGTCTTGCCGGCGCCATTGGGGCCGATAATACCGAGGATCTGGCCCTCATAGACCTTGAAGCTCACGTTCTGAACGGCCTTGAGCCCGCCAAAGGCTTTCGAGATATTGTTGACCTCAAGCAGCACCTTGCCCGAGGTAACGCGGGCACGGGGAGGCGGGGGGGCTTGCGGCGCAGTCGGAGCGGCTGCCGCCCCGTCGGTTGCGGCCCGCTTGCGCAGCCGGTCCCGCACTTTCCAGAACACACCCTCGGGCGCCATCAGGATGACGGCGACGATGGCAA
>JBIPLL010000377.1:0-3537 GCA_044368425.1 Beijerinckiaceae bacterium | reverse complement strand
GCCGGCGTCGGCCTTCTGGTCCTGATCCGGCTTGGTCATCGGCCGTGGCGGGTTCCCGGCGATGAGATCCTGCGCGGCGCGGAACTTGTCCGCACGCTTGCCATGAATGCTGACGTGACGGTGCGCACCATGTCGCTGATGGCCGCGTTCGGCCTGTTTGCCAGCCTTGGAGCGCGCAACGGCGACGTGACGCTGGCCGCCAATGCCGTCCTCCAGAACATGTTCATGGTCGGCGGCTTTTTCCTCGACGGATTCGGTACAGCCGCCGAGGTCCTGGGAGGGCAGGCCCTTGGCGCACGGAAAGAGCGAGATTTCCGGCAGGTGACCCGCCTCACGCTGGTGTGGAGCCTTGTCCTCGGCCTGTTTGCCACGCTCGTATTCATCGCCATCGGCCCGGCTTTCGTCGCGTTCCTGACGATGAGCGAACCTGTCCGCGTAGCGGCCGGCGATGTGCTCATCTTCGCAGCCGTCACGCCGCTGATCGGCGCTGTGGCTTTCGCCTTCGATGGGCTCTTCATCGGCGCCGGCTGGACAAAGGCCGTGCGCAACCTGATGCTTGCGGCGCTTGGCGCATTCCTTTTGGTTGCCTGGATCGCCCAGCCCTTCGGCAATGCCGGCTTATGGATGGCCTTCCTCGTCTTTCTCGGCGCCCGCACGCTCGGTCAGGCCCTCGCCTACCCGTCATTGGCGCGCGCGAGCTTCGCGCCGGCAACGTGACGGCAAGCCGGCCTCAGGCCGCCAACTCGCCTGCCCTGCGCCCCACGACCGACGCGAGCGAGGTCAGTCCCTCCCGTGCCATTCGCTCGAGCAGTCCAGCCTTGATCTCACCAACGAGGCCCGGCCCCTTGTAGACCAGCGCGGTATAGAGCTGCACGAGGCTCGCCCCGGCCTCGATCTTGGTCCATGCGGCCTGCGCACTGTCGATCCCGCCCACGCCGATCAACGGAATGTCGGCCCCAACCCGCAGGCGCGCCTGCGCCAGCACCCGGGTCGAGGCGGCAAAGACAGGCTTGCCGGAAAGTCCGCCTGTTTCGCGGGCGAGCGCCGTCTCACGCAGGCTCGCAGGCCGGGCAATGGTCGTGTTCGAAACGACGAGCGCATCGATGCGCCGGCGCAGCGCCACCGCCACGATGCCGTCGAGCATCTCCGGCGTCAGGTCGGGCGCAATCTTGAGCAGGATCGCCGTGCGCTTGCCGCTGCGCGCCTGCGCTGCCTCGCGCAAGTCGAGAACACGGCCCATCAGGTCGTCGAGAACCGCCTCGCCCTGAAGATCGCGCAGCCCCGGCGTGTTCGGCGAGGACACGTTCACCGTCAGGAAGTCGACCAGCCCCGCGAAGGTGCGTGCGCAGGCCGCGTAATCAGCGCTGCGGTCCGTCGCGTCCTTGTTGGCGCCGACATTCAGCCCGACAATGCCCGGCTGGCCCTGCCGGGCCGCAAGGCGCCGCGCCACTGCATCCATGCCCTCGCTGTTCAGCCCGTAGCGGTTGATCACCGCCTCGTCTGCCGTCAGGCGGAATACGCGCGGTCGCGGATTACCGGGCTGCGGAAGCGGCGTGACGCCGCCGACCTCGACAAAGCCGAAGCCAAGCCGCAGCAAGGCATCGGGAACCTGGGCCTGCTTGTCGAAGCCCGCCGCAAGCCCGACCGGATTTGGGAAATCGAGACCGAACAGCCGCACCGCAAGGCGTGCATCATCGGGCGCCTGACGTGGCAAAGGCAGCGTCGACAGCGCACGGATGGTCAGGTCATGGGCGGTCTCGGGATCGAGCGCGCGCAAGAGCGGCTGGGCGAGCGCCCCCATCAGGCCGATCATGGGATCATCTCCGGAAAGACATGGGCGCCGCCAGCACCAAGCGGCAGCGGGTCGATGCGCGACACGGCGGCAAGCGGCAGGGGGCCGTAGAGATGCGGAAACAGGTCACCGCCGCGCGATGCCTCGAAACGCAGGTCGTGCCCGGCAAGCGCCGCGACAGATACCCGCAGAAGCAGGAGATCGCCCTGCCCCGCGAAATGCCGTCGCGCCGTCTCCGGTGCCTGTGCCGCCGTCGAGAAATGGATGAAGCCGTCGGCATGATCAACCGGCGCCCCTGCGAAGATGCCGGCCTCCTGCGATGCCTGCCAGAGGCTCACCGGACAGATCTTGTAGATAGTGGTGGCGGTCATCGCGGCTGCTCCCTTGATGAGCCGATGGCGTATTCGCTCGGCGGCGCTGCGGCAAGCGGCGGATCATCCTAGTCAGGCCAAGAATAGGATTGCATGGACCCACAAAAGGTATTATTTCCTAAAACTGCAACCAGCTTCCCGTCATTCGTGTTCCTCGGCGGATCGAGACATGCTCTCTCACGACCAGATCTGGGCCGCCATCGACGCGCTGGCAGCGCATCACGGGCTCTCGCCCTCCGGATTGGCCCGCCGCGCGGGGCTTGATCCCACGACGTTCAACCGCTCCAAGCGGCTGGGGCCGGACGGTCGGCAGCGTTGGCCCTCGACCGAATCCATCGCCAAGGCGCTCGATGCGGTCGGAACCACCGTTGACACGTTCATCGGCCTCGTTGGCACGTCGACGCCAGTTCCGCGCGCACGCACCATCCCGCTGATCGGCTTCGCTCAGGCTGGAACCGGTGGCTTCTTCGACGATGGCGGCTTCCCGGTCGGCACGGGCTGGGACGAGATCGAGTTTCCCGGCCAGAAGGACGAGCATCTCTATGCACTTGAGGTGGCTGGCGATTCGATGCTGCCGCTCTATCGCGACGGCGAGCGGCTGGTTTGCCGGCCAGGCGCCGCAGTGCGCCGGGGCGACCGCGTGGTCGTGCGCACAACCGACGGCGAGGTGCTCGTCAAGGAACTCAGGCGCCACACCGCCCGTCAGATCGAACTGCGCTCGCTCAATCCCGAGCATGGTGACGTCACGCTCGATATGGGCAAGGTCCAGTGGATTGCGCGCGTCATGTGGGCGAGCCAGTAGATCCGCTGCGCGCCGCCAGGAAGGCGGCGTGTTCGGCCACGAGTTCGCCCGCAAGCGCCTTGGCGATCAGGGCCTGCGTGTTCGCCACGCCATAGAGTGCCACAAACGAGCCGAAGCGCGGCCCCCGCGGCTCGCCAAGCAGCACCTGGTAGATCGCATTGAACCACTCGATGGACACACCGGGGCGCTCGGGCGTTGCGCCCTTGGCCTTCAAGTCCTGGTAGCGCGGCACGGCCCGCCCGATGTCATAGATGCGCTCCTGCACGGCCTCGGGGCTGGTCGTGCCAGCCGCCTCCAGTTTGCCCAGCGCATCGGACAGGGCCTCGAATGCCCGGACCTCGACCTCGTCGGGCAGGCGATAGCTCTTTTGCGGCTTCACGAAATCGACGAAGTAGCGGATCGCATATCCTACCAGCTTGTCGAGGCGGGGATGCGTCTGCGGCGAAACGCCCGGCGCATAGCGGCGGATGAACCCCCACAGCACCGCCGGATCCTCGGCATTGGCGACGGCCACCAGATTGAGCAGCATCGAGAAGGACACGCCCGCTCCCGCCACCGATTCCGGCTGTGGC
>JBIPLL010000190.1:0-5804 GCA_044368425.1 Beijerinckiaceae bacterium | reverse complement strand
CACTCGCTCAGTCTCTGACTAGAAGCCGTCCGCAGGCTCGCCGCCCGCTCCGGCGGCTCATGTCATCGCGATGATCTCGAGCGCGCGGGCTCCGCTGACCGGTACATCGGCAGGCAACGCGTCCCAGCGCGCGGGCAGGCCCAGAGCGGCCTCCAGCTTTCGCCGATAGACGCTTCGACCAAGCTCGATCGCTCCGAACTGTGCGAGATGCGGCGTCACAAACTGGGTGTCGAGCAATGTGAAGCCGCCGGCCTTGAGGCGGGCCACGAGATGGACGAGCGCCACCTTCGAGGCGTCGCGCGCCGTGTGGAACATGCTCTCGCCGAAAAAGGCACCGCCCAGCCGCACGCCATAGAGCCCGCCGACCAGCGTGCCCGCACCGTCCCGCACCTCGACCGTATGGCAATGCCCCATGTGGAATAGGTCGCCATAGAGCGAGCGGATGCGCGCATTGATCCACGTCGTCGGGCGGTCGTCTGCGCTTGCGGCGCAGCCCTCGATGACGGCATCGAAATCGCGATCGACCATGACCGTGAACAGATCGGCCCGCACCGTGCGGGCAAGCCGGCGCGGGACGCAAAAGCCGTCGAGCGGCAGAACGCCCCGCTGCTTCGGCTCGAGCCAGAAGAGGCCCGGGTCGTCGGCGCTCTCCGCCATCGGGAAAATCCCGGCGGCATAGGCCCTCAAGAGGAGCTGGGGCGTGATCGGCTGGCTGTCATCGACCATGGCGCCTCGCTTCGCCGCACGCAGGCCGCCTCAGGTCTCCGGCAGGCCCCCGTCGCGCAGGAACGCCTCCAGCCAGTGGATATCGTAAAGCCCGTTCTGGACATCGGCATTGCGCACCAGCGTGCGGAACAGTGGAAGCGTCGTATCGATGCCGTCCACGACAAACTCGTCGAGCGCCCGGCGCAGGCGCATCAGGCATTCGTTCCGCGTCCGGCCATGCACGATCAGCTTGCCCACGAGCGAGTCATAGGTCGGCGGGATCTTGTAGCCCTGGAACACGGCGGAATCGACGCGAACGCCCAGGCCGCCAGGCGGGTGATAATAGGAGATTGTGCCGGGCGACGGGCGGAACGTCGAGGGATGCTCGGCATTGACGCGGCATTCGATGGCGTGGCCGCTGATCCGCACGTCTTCCTGCTTCACCGAAAGCGGCAGGCCGGCAGCAACCCGGATCTGCTCGTTCACGAGATCGATCCCTGTGATCATCTCGGTCACGGGATGCTCGACCTGAATGCGGGTATTCATCTCGATGAAATAGAACTGCCCGTCCTCGTAGAGAAATTCGACCGTCCCGGCGCCCACATAGCCAAGCTCGCGCATGGCATTGGCGACAACGGTCCCGATACGTTCGCGATCCTCGTCGTTGAGCGCAGGGGAAGGCCCCTCCTCCCAGACTTTCTGGTGACGGCGCTGCAACGAGCAGTCGCGCTCGCCCAGATGGATCGCGCCGCCCTGGCCATCACCGAGAACCTGGAACTCGATATGACGGGGCTTGGCGAGATATTTCTCGATATAGACCGCATCGTCTCCGAAGGCGGCCTTCGCCTCGGTGCGCGCCGTCGAGAGAGCAACAGACAGCTCATCCTCCGAGCGGGCGACCTTCATGCCCCGCCCGCCACCGCCGGCGGCCGCCTTGATCAGGACCGGATAGCCGATATCGGCGGCGATGCGACGCGCGTCGTCATCGTCAGTGACCCCGCCTTCGGAGCCGGGCACGCAGGGGATCCCGAGGCGCTTGGCCGTGCGCTTCGCCTCGATCTTGTCGCCCATGATGCGGATATGCTCCGCCTTCGGGCCGATGAAGGCGATGCGGTGATCGGCCAGGATCTCGGCGAACCGGGCGTTCTCCGACAGGAACCCATAACCCGGATGCACCGCATCGGCCTGCGTGATCTCGCAGGCGGCGATAAGCGCCGGGATGTTCAGATAACTGTCGCGGGCCGGCGGCGGGCCGATGCACACGCTCTCGTCGGCAAGACGGACATGCATCGCATCGGCGTCGGCTGTGGAATGCACGGCAACCGTCGCGATCCCCAGTTCCTTGCAGGCCCGGAGGATGCGCAGCGCGATCTCGCCGCGATTCGCGATCAGGATCTTGTCGAACATCGGGCGTCCAATCATTCCTTGCGCGTTGCGCGCACCGACATGGGCGGCGGCACCGGAAGCCGTGACAGCGGCAGCGCCGGTCTTGATGCCCTGCTTTTTCATTCGAGGATCAGCAGCGGCTCGCCATACTCGACCGGCTGACCGTCATCGACCAGAATGGCCGTGACCGTGCCCGAGCGCGGCGCCACGATGTCGTTGAAAGTCTTCATCGCCTCGACGAGCAGGATACGGTCCCCGGCCGCCACGATCGATCCGACCTCGACGAAGGGCTTCGCATCGGGCGAGGGCCGGCGATAGGCCGTGCCAACCATCGGCGAGGTCACGGCACCGGGATGGTCCTTGCCTTTCGGCGCAGCCGATACGGGCACAGCCGCATGCGCACCGGGGGACGGCGGCGGCGCGGCGTGGGCCACGGCATGCGGCATGGCGGCGGGCGCCGGCACCATGTAGTGAGCCGAAAGGTTGCGGGCCACGCGGATGCGCAGATCGCCCTTCTCGACCTCGATTTCGGTGAGATCGGTTTCGTTGATCAGTTGCGCCAGTTCGCGCACGAGATCGGGATCGATGGGACCTTGCTTGGCCATGCGTCTGTTACCTCCGCCGCTTCAGGCGCCCTTCCGGGCTCTGACGAGCGGCACAATGGCATCGAGCGCCAGATCGTAGCTGGCAGCACCGAAGCCGCAGATGACCCCCGCGGCCACCGGCGCGATATAGGAGTGATGGCGGAATTCCTCCCGCGCATGCACGTTGGACAGATGCACCTCGATGGCGATGGCGTCGGCGCCCTTGATGGCGTCGCGCAGCGCGACCGATGTGTGCGTATAGGCCCCCGCATTCAGGATGACCCCGGCGCCGGACAGCCCCGCCTCGTGGATCCAGGTCACGAGTTCGCCCTCGTGATTGGATTGACGGAAGGTCAGTGCCACGTCGAGCTCCACGGCCTTTGCGACCAGGCGACGCTCGATGTCGGCCAGCGACAACTGTCCGTAGATACCCGGCTCGCGGCGCCCAAGAAGATTGAGGTTGGGCCCATTCAGGACAAAGACGGCAGTCATCGGGTCGGAACACCTCTGGCGGCCCCGCATCCCTGCGAGGAAAGCTGCTCTTAGCGTGCTTTCCCCGCGATGGAAACCGGTCTCGCGACAGGCATCGATGGTCCTGTGGACGAGCCCGGTCTGACGGCGGCAGCCGGGCGGCTCGCCAGAGCGGCAAGGCATGGTGGCGCGCTCTGATATGGATTGTGCATGCGAGGACGGGAACCGGCCGGTAGCGGCAACCGTGATTCTGCCGACCCGCAAGCGCAGGCGGTGCGATTCTCGCCTCATGCCCGCTCGGCCGGCAAGCCGGCCGCCTGAGGCTCTTTGAGCATAGCCAAGCAATTCCAGTCGCTTCAGGGCAGGCTCTCGCAGCCCTTCTTCGGGTCGGGCCGCAAGTGATGCGTCCAGCCATTGTGGCCCCGCTGCCGCCCTGTGCGCGAAAACGGGGAGTGCAGCTCCTCGCCAGTTCGGGCTTGACGCCATCCTGCGATGTGAGCGCGCACAGACCCGCTCAAACAGCCCGTCGGGGATTCCGGAAATGAATCCGGGACTTAAATCGGGGCCCATGGGAATCGCCTGAACTTATCCCCAGACTTCACACCCCTCCCACAACATGTAGAGACGAGGGATGGAACCGGCACGACATCTTGACGTCATAAAAGGACCGGGACTAACGTTCGACATGTCGCGAGGCGCGGCACTCGGGCGCTGGCTCGGCTTCGGTCGACCCCGCCAGGAGGCATGTTCCCAGAAGTGCGAGTGTCGATGGAACCTGCGCTGCAACAGCGGCGCGGACACGCGACCGCCGCCCCTGGAGCAAGGCGCCCCGGGACGGCGTGACGAGATAACGACGGATGCAACCGTCGCTCTCACGAGGCGACATACAGAGTTGGGGCGGGGCGCCGAAAGAGGCGGCCTGGCGGGCATGCGCCCGCCGAACACGAGGATTTGGGATGCGCATCGAGCGTCGTTACACCAAGGCAGGCCAGTCACCCTATGCGGCGATCGAGTTCCGCACGACGGTCAGCGAGATCCGCAATCCGGACGGCTCGGTGGTCTTCCGCCTCGAAGGGCTCGAGGTGCCGGCCCCCTTCAGCCAGGTGGCGTCCGACGTGCTGGCCCAGAAATATTTCCGCAAGGCCGGCGTGCCCGCTCGCCTGCGCAAGGTCGAGGAAACCTCCGTCCCGTCCTTCCTCTGGCGCTCGGTGGCCGATGAGGCCGCTCTCGCCGAACTTCCCGCCGCCGAACGCTATGTGAGCGAGATCTCGGCCAAGCAGGTCTTCGACCGGCTGGCCGGCTGCTGGACCTACTGGGGCTGGAAGGGCGGCTATTTCTCCTCCGAGGAAGACGCCTCCGCCTTCATGGACGAGCTGCGCTACATGCTCGCCCAGCAGATGGTCGCGCCCAATTCCCCGCAATGGTTCAATACCGGCCTGCACTGGGCCTATGGCATCGATGGTCCCGGCCAGGGCCATTATTACGTCGATCACGAGACCGGCAAGCTCACCCGCTCGCGCTCGGCCTATGAGCATCCCCAGCCCCATGCCTGCTTCATCCAGTCGGTCTCCGACGACCTCGTCAACGAGGGCGGCATCATGGACCTGTGGGTGCGCGAGGCGCGCCTGTTCAAGTACGGCTCGGGCACCGGCTCGAACTTCTCGATGCTGCGCGGCGAGGGCGAGAAGCTCTCGGGCGGCGGTCGCTCCTCGGGCCTGATGAGCTTCCTCAAGATCGGCGACCGGGCGGCGGGCGCCATCAAGTCGGGCGGCACCACGCGCCGCGCCGCCAAGATGGTCGTGGTCGATGTCGATCACCCGGACATCGAGTCCTATATCGACTGGAAGGTGAAGGAGGAGCAGAAGGTCGCGGCGCTGGTCGCCGGCTCCAAGCTCTGCCGCAAGCACCTCAAGGCCATCATGAAGGCCTGCGTCAATTGCGAAAGCGAGGGCGACGCCTGCTACGATCCGGAGCGCAACCCCGTCCTCAAGCGCGAGATCAAGTATGCGCGCCGGGCGATGGTTCCCGATTCCTACATCAAGCGCGTGATGCAGTTCGCCCGTCAGGGCTACACGGACATCTCCTTCGACGTCTACGACACCGACTGGGATTCCGATGCCTATCTGACCGTTTCGGGCCAGAACTCGAACAACTCGGTCTCGGTGAAGGACGAGTTCCTGCGCCTCGTCGAGAATGACGGCGACTGGTCGCTGATCCGCCGCACCGACGGCAAGGTGGCCAAGACGCTGAAGGCCCGCGAGCTGTGGGAGAGGATCGGGCACGCCGCCTGGGCCTCCGCCGATCCCGGCCTGCACTTCAACACCACGATGAACGACTGGCACACCTGCCCGGCATCGGGGCCGATCCGGGGGTCGAACCCCTGCTCGGAATACATGTTCCTCGATGATACGGCCTGCAACCTGGCCTCTGCCAACCTGCTGCAGTTCTACGATCGCGCCTCCGCCCGCTTCGACGTCGAGGCTTATGAGCATCTCTGCCGCCTCTGGACGGTCGTGCTCGAGATCTCCGTGCTGATGGCGCAGTTCCCCTCGAAGGAGATCGCGAAGCTCTCCTTCGAGTATCGGACGCTGGGTCTTGGCTATGCCAATATCGGCGGCCTGCTCATGACGATGGGCCTGTCCTACGACTCCGATCAGG
>JBIPLL010000189.1:0-5808 GCA_044368425.1 Beijerinckiaceae bacterium | reverse complement strand
GCCGCAGCCTTGACAGCCATCTCGCGCACCGGGTTGCCGACATGGACCTGCTTCGCCGCGAGTGCGGGCAACAGGCCCTTCACATCCTTGAACCCGGTCGCGATGGTACGAACCCGCTGCGCGAGGAACCGGTTGGCCCGGCCGATCACGGCATTCTGCTCGTGGATGATGGTCGGCACGCGCGCCATGCTCGCCGCCAGCATGGGCGGAACGGTCGGATAGCCGCCGAAACCCACGACCGCCGCAGGCTGCAACTCACGGATCAGCGCACGCGCTGCCAGCACGCCGCGCCCGAGCGTCCAGAGCGCGGACAGCTTGTCGATCGGCGAGCGCCCGGACGGTGTTGCGGCCGGAATCTGGTACGTATCGTCTTCAGGGAACGACGACACGAAGCCATGCGCCCGTTCGTCGGTGACGAGCGCCGTTGCGACGCCCAGTCGGTCGAGCACGCCCGCAAGCGCCTCGGCTGGAAAGAGGTGGCCGCCGGTCCCGCCGGCGGCAATCAGCACGAGACGGTTCGTCATGGCTCAGGGCTCCCTTGGCCGCGTGACGATGCGGTCGAGATATTCCGCACGCGGCCGCTTGCGGGTCAGTGCGATCAGGAAGCCCATGGCGAGAGCCAGGGACAGAAGCGACGAGCCGCCATAGGAGATGAAAGGCAGCGTCATGCCCTTGGCGGGGATGATGTGCACGTTGACGGCCATGTTGATGCAGGCCTGCAGGCCGAACAGCATGATCAGGCCGGTGACGGCGAGACGGCAGAACGGCTCCTCCACACGCTGCGCCATCATCAGGCCGCGCAGCACGACGAAGGCGAAGAGGCCCAGCACCAGCAGGCAGACGACGATGCCGAATTCCTCCGCCATCACCGCGAAGATGAAGTCCGTATGGGAGTCGGGCAGGATGCGCTTGATCGTGCCCTCTCCGGGCCCCTGGCCGAACCAGCCGCCCCGCGTGAAGGATTCAAGCGCCGTGTCGATCTGGAACGTATCGCCCGAGCCCTTGTTCAGGAAGCTCTCGATCCGCAAACGCACATGCGGCACGAATTCATAGGCCACGGCCATGCCGGCGCCGGCGAGCCCGACAAGGCCGACGACCCACAGGATGTGGAGGCCGGCAACGAAGAACATGCCGCACCAGACAATGGTCACGAGCATTGTCTGGCCGAAATCAGGCTGAAGCACGAGCGGGACAACGGTCAGGGGCAGGAGCAGAACGGCCAGAAGGGTCCCCGGCATCTCCGACTGGCGGCTGCCTTCGGAGAAGCACCATGCGGCCAGCACGACGAAAGCGGGCTTCAGGAACTCGGACGGCTGCAGCGCGAGCCCGCCGATGGAAAGCCAGCGCCGCGCGCCCTTGATCTCCGGCCCGATATAAAGCGTGGCGATGACCAGCGACAGCGCCAGCACGAAGACGAGCAGCGCCGCGCGTCGCACATAACGCGGCGACAGGAACGAGGTGGCGACCATCAGCGCAAGAGCAGGCGCAAGGAAAATCACCTGCCGGTTGATGAAGTGGAACGTCGGCAGGCCGAGGCGTTCGGCGACCGGCGGGCCGCCGGCCATCAGGAAGACGAAACCGGCGATCAGCAAGGCCGCGAGCCCGGCAATCAGCCAGCGGTCGACGGTCCACCACCAGTCACTGACCAGCGTGCGTTCGGCTCTCGAGCTCATGCGCTCGCCCTCCCCTCGTCGATATCGTCCGGCAATGCCGCCACGAGCGTGCGAAACGCGTTGCCGCGCGCCTCGAAATTGGCAAACTGGTCATAGGACGCGCAGGCCGGCGACAGCAGCACCACCGGCTGGGCAAAGTCCGACGCCGCCGCCGCAGCGGCTGCCCGCGCCACCGCAACATCGAGCGTGCCGCAGGCATGGACCGGCATCTCGCCCGCCAGCGTCGCAGCGAACATGTCGGAGGCCTCTCCGATCAGGAAGGCTTCGTCCACCCGATCGAAAAGCGGCCGCAAGGACTCGATGCCGCCGGCCTTCGCCTTGCCGCCCGCGATCCAGAAAATGCCGTCCGTGAAGGCTGCCAGCGCCTTTTCCGTCGAATCGGCATTGGTAGCCTTGGAATCGTTGAGGAACAGCACGCGCCCGCGCCGGCCGACCTCTTCCATCCGATGGGGCAGGCCGGGAAACGTCATCACCGCCTGCGCCATGGTCTCGACAGGGACGCGCAGGGCAAGGCAGGCGGTCAGCGCCGCAGCGGCGTTCTGTGCGTTATGCGCCCCGCGCAATGTCTGCGACTCGCTGAGATCGGCCAGAACGCTCTCGCGATCCTCCCGCCGCCAGACGATCTGGCGGCCATGGGCAAAAACGCCCTGGCTGAGTTCCTGCGCCGCGCTGATGCAGATGACCGGCTGCCCGCTCGCCCCGCGCCTTTGCGCGATGGCAAGGCTCATCGCATCGTCGACGCCGACAACCGCGATCTTTGCACCGGCGATCAGCCGCTCCTTGATGGCGGCATAGGCCTCCATCGTGCCGTGCCGGTCGAGATGGTCGGGGGACAGGTTGAGGTGAAGGCCGACCGTCGCCTGAAGCGACGGCGCAAGGTCGATCTGGAACGAGGAGCACTCGATCACATAGACTCGTTCGGCCGCGAGACTGTCCAGCTCAAGGATCGGCGTGCCGATATTGCCGCCCATCTGCACGTCGCGACCCGCTTCCCGCAGGACATGCGCGACAAGCGCCGTCGTGGTTGATTTGCCGTTCGTGCCCGTGATGGCGACGAAGGCCGGTTGCGGTTTCATGGCCGCGCGCTCGCGGCAGAACAGCTCGATGTCGCCGATCACCTCCACACCCGCCGCACGAGCCAGTTCCACGCTCCAGTGCGGAGCCGGATGGGTCAGGGGCACGCCGGGCGAGAGCACGAGCGCCGTCACGCCCGACCAGTCGCGCGAGCGCAGATCGACGAGCGTGACGCCGGCTGCCTGCGCCTTGTCGCGCGACGCGGCGCCGTCGTCCCAGGCACTGACGCGCGCACCGCCCGCGATCAGGGCCTTCGCGGTCGCAAGGCCCGATCCGCCGAGCCCGAACAGCGCGACATGACGGCCGGCAAATGTGGTGACCGGGATCATTCTGTTACCGCAGCTTGAGGGTGGCGAGGCCCATGAGCGCCAGCACGACGGAGATGATCCAGAAGCGGATCACCACCTGCGGCTCGGTCCAGCCCAGTTGCTCGAAATGATGGTGGATCGGCGCCATCCTGAAGACGCGCTTGCCGGTGAGCTTGAACGAGGCCACCTGGATGATGACCGACATCGCCTCCAGCACGAACAACCCGCCGACGATGACGAGCACGATCTCGTGTTTGGTCGCGACCGCGACCGTGCCAAGCAGGCCGCCCAGCGCCAGCGAACCGGTATCGCCCATGAAGATCTGCGCCGGCGGCGCATTGAACCACAGGAAGCCGATGCCCGCCCCGATCAGCGCGCCGCAGACGATGGCGAGTTCGCCCGTTCCGGGCACGAAGTGGATCTGCAGGTAATTGGCGAAGATCGCATTACCCGACAGATAGGCAATGAAGCCGAAGGTTGCGGCCGCGATCATCACCGGCACGATGGCGAGCCCGTCAAGGCCGTCGGTCAGGTTCACCGCATTGCCGGCCGCCACGATGACGAAGGCGCCGAACACCACGAAGAACCAGCCGAGATCGATCAGCCGATCCTTGAAGAAGGGCCCCGCGAGCTTCGAGGCGAGCGCCGGCGCCCCCACATGCGAGATGACGAGGCAGGCCGTCCCCGCGATCAGGGCCTCGATGGCGAGGCGGGAGCGCCCCGAAAAGCCCTTGTGGGACTGCTTCGTCACCTTGAGATAGTCGTCATAGAACCCGATCAGCCCGAAGCCGCAGGTCACGATCAGCACGACCCAGACGTAAGGGTTGGTCAGATTGGCCCAGAGCAGCGTCGAGAACAGCACGCCCGACAGGATCATGAGCCCGCCCATGGTGGGCGTGCCCTTCTTGGTCAGGAGGTGCGATTTCGGACCGTCCTCGCGGATCGGCTGGCCCTTGCCCTGCTTGAGGCGCAGCAGCGCGATGATCGACGGTCCGAACATGAAGACGAAGAACATCGCGGTCGCCGTCGCGGCGCCCGTCCGGAAGGTGATGTAGCGAAAAACGTTCAGTGCGTTGAGATAGCCGCTGAATTCGGCGAGCCAGGTCAGCATCTGCTCTTATCCCCTGATCCCTGGCCCGACGAGTTCGCTTGAGCGCGCGCGCAAGGCGGCGACGATGCGACCCATCCGGCTCCCGTTCGATCCCTTGATCATCACGACATCGCCCGGCCTGACCTCGTCAAGCACGGTCGGCTCGAGGCTGGCGGAGTCGGGGGCATGGCGGCAGGCCACCTTCCCGCCGACGGCACGCGCGAGTTCCGACATCAGAGGCCCGGAGCACAGCAGCAGGTCGACGCCCGCCTGCAACACGTCGCGGGCAAGTTCGCCATGCAGGCGCGGTCCGTCCGGCCCCAGTTCCAGCATGTCGCCCAGTATCGCGATGCGCCGGCCAGGCGGCGAGACGACGCTCGCGCCCAGCACTGAAAGGGCGGCCCGCACCGAAGCCGGATTGGCGTTGTAGCTCTCGTCGATCAGCGTGAAGCGCCCGCCGCGCGTGGCAAGATCCTCCCGCGCCCCGCGTCCCGCAGGCGGGCGCAGGTCGGCAAGCGCACGGGCCGCCGATGCAAGGTCGCCGTCAACGGCATGGACGCAGGCAAGCACCGCCAGCGAATTATGGGCCTGGTGCATGCCGGGGCTGCCAACCCGGTAGGACAGTCGCCGGCCAAACAGCTCCGCCTCGATATCGCAGCCATCGGCATCGAGACCAACGCGCAGCATGCGCAGGTCGGCCGCATCATGCGAGCCGAAGGTCAGGACCCGCCCGGCGGGCGAGGCGCCGGCATGGGCGCGCAGGCGCTCGTAATTGGGATTGTCGCGGTTGAGGATGGCGACGCCGCCCGGCACAAGCCCGCTGAAAATCTCGCCCTTGGCATCGGCAATGCCGGTAATGCCCCGGAAATGTTCGATATGGACCGGCTCGACCGTGGTGACGAGGGCGACATGGGGACGGGCCAGCGCCGAAAGCGGCAGGATCTCGAAGGCGTGGTTCATGCCCATCTCGATCACCGCGAAGCGGCTCTCGGCCGGCATGCGGGCGAGCGTCAGCGGAACGCCCCAGTGATTGTTGTAGGAGGCAACCGAGGCATGCGTCGCGCCCTGCCGCGACAGGACAAGCCGCAGCGCCTCCTTGGTACCCGTCTTGCCGACAGAGCCCGTGACGGCAATCACCCGCCCCCGGACGCGCGCACGTGCCGCAGCGCCGCAGGCCTGCATGGCCGCAAGCACGTCGTCCACGACGACGAGCGGACCGCCGCCGGAAAGGGACGGCGCATGAGCCTTGTCCACAATACAGGCCGCCGCACCGCGCTCGCGCGCCGTCGGCACGAAATAGTGCCCGTCGCGCGCATCGCCCTGGATCGCGAAGAACAGGTCGCCCGACATCAGCGTGCGGGTGTCGATCGAGGCCCCTGAGGCGGGAGCGTCGGGAGAGGCCCCGTCAAGCCGCCCACCCGTGGCAGCGGCGACGGCACCCAGTGTCCAGAGCGGGCCGCTCATGCGAGCCTCCGGGAAGCTGCGGACAGGCGCGCGGCGATGGCGGCGCGAACCTCGTCCTGATCGGAAAATGGCACCACCGTGGAGCCCATGATCTGGCCGGTTTCATGGCCCTTGCCGGCGACGATGAGCACGTCACCGGACCGCAGCAGGCCGACGGCATGGTGGATGGCCTCGCGCCGGTCGCCGATGTCGCGTGCAC
>JBIPLL010000716.1:0-5829 GCA_044368425.1 Beijerinckiaceae bacterium | reverse complement strand
TTGTCAAAGGCTCAACTTGGCCAGAGGACTCAAATGCAGGGGCTCCCGACGACCGTCCCTTGACCACCGTCACCGTCACATGGCCCCGAATTCGCTGCCTGAGAAATTCCGAGACTGTGGTTTTGGCTTTTTGTGCTTCCTGGCGGATGAATCGCTCTTCGTCGTCAGTTACTTTGAAGGTCAAGGTCTTCATGGTGTTACCGTATGACTCTAGCTTCAAGAATCAAGCCCTTCTCCCTGCGTGCCCTTCCTCATCAGGGTGCCGCAGAGATCGATGAAGCGGGTCGCGGCGGCAGCCCAACTGAACTCAGACTCCATGCGGTGGCGGGCACGGGAGGCGATGTCTGCTGCGCGGTCGGTGTCGGAAAGGAGGGAGACGATGGCGGATCCAAAGGCCTCTGGAGCGTCGGCAATGAGGATGTCTGAACCCGGGGTGAGAGGCAGGCCTTCTGCTCCTATGGTGGTGGAAACGACGGGGACGCCCATGGCCATGGCCTCGTAAATTTTGATGCGGGTGCCACCTCCGGCAAGCAGGGGAACGGCGATGAGTGAGCACTGGTGAACGTGTGGCTGAACCTCGGCGACGGTGCCGGTGACTTCGATCGCGGGATCTGAGGTGGTGAGACCGAGAATGGAAGAAGGGGGATTCCGTCCAATGATCTTGAGGCGAGCATCAGGAATTTGGCGGCGGATCCGTGGCAGAACGTGACGCACGAGCCAATGAACGCCTTCGATGTTGGGCTGCCAGTCCATGGAACCCAGGAAGCCGATGACGGGGGATTGAGGTGGGCTGGCTGGAGGTTGGAAGGCGGAAACATCGACACCGGTGGGCACTTCCCCGAGCACATGGGAGAGGTGGTAGCGGTCCCGGCAGAAGGCGCTGTCCTCGGGCGACACGGTAATGACGCCGTCAAAGCGAGCGGAGAGCGTCTTTTCGGCCTTCCACATGCGGCGTTCCTGATCTCGCAAGTAGAAGCGTTTGACCGGGTTGCCGGCCGAGTCGGCGAGTCGCTTCCAGATCTGAGACTCGATGTTGTGCTGGAACAGGACGGCGGGCGGGGAGGACGGACGTTTCCCGAAATTGAGCGCGGGTGTCAGGAAGTCGCAAACGACCAAGTCCGAATCGATGGAGGCTTCGGCGATGCGCTTTTCCCAAGTTGGCGAGCGGTAACGGTCGAGGACGTAGGGACGACGAGTAAGAAGGTAGTTCGCGGCGAGAGCAAGCAAGAAGCGCGCAGAGCCGCGCGCTGGCTCATGGGACGGCGTCCATTCTTTGAGGTTGGCGTAAGAGTCGGCATTTTCCTCTGGAAGCACAGACAATGTGGCCGGTTTCAAGCCCAGGTAATGAACGGAATGACCGGCCCGCTGGATTTCCCGGAGCATGCCCAGGGTGCGCCGACGCCCGCCCGTGTCGGGAGGGAACAGGATGCCTGCCTTCACCCAGAGAATCTTCATCGAAATCGGCACGCTGCCGCCCTTGGTCGCGAATGGACGCGGCCAAAGCTGGGAGAAATTTCTCCGGCTAAAAGGGTTAACTGCACTGCTGCTGAAGCGGCAAGGGATAGCGGGGCATGGAGGCCAAGCCAAGTGTTTTTATTCAACAGGATCGTTTGATTTCATGCGGGAAGCGTTCAAGACGGCCGGGTGCTGAAACCGGGCGGTCGGGCCATCATTCACCCTGGAACGACGGCGGGTCACGGAGGCGGCTGGCGCAGCGACGCGACGACGGCGGAACTTAATGCCTTGATCGTGGCAAGGGGCCTGCGGGTGGCTGAGCAGTTCAGTGACTGGCAGGATGGGCCGCAGAGGCACGAAGTGGGGTTGTATCAGGATCAACTGACGGTGATTGAGAAGCCCTAGGGCTCAAGAGGGCTCGATGGCATTCCGGCAGGCGAGGGCGGCGCTGTCCCAAGTGCGGGTGGCACCGAGGGTGGCGATGCGAGCGTGTGCGGGGACGGACTTGATCAAACGGCAAGCTGCATCTTCCCAAGCGGGGATATCTTCGAGGGGAGTGAGTTCGCCTTTCCAGGGTTCATCGACGACCTCATGAAGCCCACCCACGCGAGTGGACAGCACGGGGACGCCGCAGGCTTGGGCTTCAAGGACGACATTGGGCAGGCCTTCGTTTCGGCTGGTCATGCAGAGAAGGTCGGCGGCGCGCATCCAGCGGGCGACGTCCTCAGCCAGAAGAGGGCCGGTGCGCTGAAGGGTGGGACCAAGGCTGAGGGAGCGGGCGAGTTCATCTGCCGGCGTTTCGAGCGGGCCTTTGCCAATCATCACGAGGCGGAGACGGTGTTCGGGCAGGCGGTGAATGAGGGCCGCGAAGTGGCGAATCAGGCGGAGGGGATCCTTCACGGGCAGGAAGTTTCCAACGAAGAGGAGAAGGTATTCTTTGGGATCGATGCTGAGTTCGGCACGTGCTTCAGCCCGGCCCTGACCGTGGAAGAGGCGGGTCTCCACGCCGTTGTAAACCGGGTGCAGTTTTTCAGGGGCGGCACCAGCGGCGGCCAAAAGCTCGGCAAGGCTGCGACTTCGGGTGATGACGCCGTGCACGGAGGCAAGGGTGTCAAGGATGGCCCGCCGACGGGGGGCGGAGCGGAGATAAGCGTGCACGTCACTGCCCTGCGCGATGAGTGAAGTGGGAATGCCGGGGGTCAGGGAAGTGACGACTTTTTGCAGCGCCCAGCCGTCAGGGAAAAGCCAACTGCCGAGGACACGGTCCCAGGGGAAGGACTGATGCAACCGCTGAAGCGGGGCACGAAGGGCGGCGGCCATGAGCCGGTGATTGGCGAGGCCGCCTATTCTCGGCAGGTAGGGGGCACGGATAAAAAGGGGTTGAAAGGGCGAGTCACAGGGGCGGGGCGTTTTCGGCCAAGCGCGGGAGAGGAACGGCAGCCAGGGTCGGGGTGAAACCACGCGAATCTCGTAGTGCGCGCGGAGGGCGTGCAGGACCGTGGCATTGTCCAGGCCGCGATAGGGTTCTGCGAGATCCGGAAAGAGATTGGATACAAACAGGAGGCGAGGTTTCATGTCGGAGTTCTCCGAAAGACCCATAAGTCTCCGTGCACGGGACCAAAGGTGCGGGTGATGGTCTGGCGCCAAGTGAGTTTCCAGCCGGAGTTCGGCGACTCTAGAGCTGCCTTCAGGGCGCTCTCATGCGCGGCGACGAGGGTGGGGTCCATGGACAGATCCACCATCACGGTATCGATCTGAAGTTGGTCGAGGATGTTGAGGAGGGAGCGGGAATCGCTAAATCGAGACTGGTATGTTTTGCCAACCCAGTCTGTGTCCACGAGTGCCTTGGTCCCTCGATGGACAACGAGGGCACCTCGGGTCCTGTCGGGTGTGCGAAAGGCGGCTTCGGCGATCACTGCCCCTTCTCCGCGGGGGTCTGAGGAGACAAGCCAGACCTGTTTTGCGCGATCTGGGGATTCCCGGAGGAGTCGGTGCACGGTTTCGCTGAAGCCGGAGACCGTTTTCGGACGGTCATTGCGGGTCAAGAAAACGGTGCAAATCGTCAGGGCAAGGACCGCAGCGCGTAAACCAACGGTGGGGGTGGGGGCACTGGCGGAACGGGCGAAAGTCGCTATCAACCCGTGGCGAGCTTCGATCAGGATGAGCAGGAGGCCGGGCAACAGTCCGGGTATCAAGTAGCGCGGAGAGAAACCCGTTGGAATCACCATGACCAGGATTTGCATCGAAATCCAGCCAGCCCAGAGAATGACGCGGGTGGGGTCGGCGCTGCGATGGAGGAGTGTATCACGCAGGAGCCGGAGGAGGGAGACGATCAACAAAAGAAGAAGTGGCCAACCATAGATGCGGGGCAGGGTCTCCCCGTAGTAGTGGAGCGCGTCAACGAGGAAAGCGAGCGGGCTCTGAGCGTTGAAACCCTCCTGGGTGAAACGAATGGAGTAGACCATCCAGGGGCCGGCAAGAAAAAGAACGGGAAGAGCGCTGCCCCACCAGTGAAGTTTTTTCAGGTCTGCCACTCGCCTGCCAAGTAACAGGCTGAGCACGGGCACACCCGCGAGGCCGACGGCGGAGCCTTTGGTCAGAATGGCGGCTGCCGCCAGAAGGCCAAAACAAAGGCTGGGACGCCAACCGGGCGACCGTAGGTAGGTATGCCAGGCCCATAACGCACCGAAGACCAAGAGAGCGAGCTGAAGGTCTGCCAGAACATGACAACCGACTCGGATGATTTCAGTGTGAAACAGAAGGAGTATCGCCGGGCAGAGTGCCAGGACGTTGTCGCCCTGCGTGATCCAGCGCCGGGCAAAGATCCACCCTGCGACCGCCAAGGTGCCGAGCAGCAGGGCTTGGAGAATGATGAGACTGCGGGAGTCACACCCAAGACTCAGGGCAGCTGCTGCGGTGAGGTAGTAGCCGGGTGGGTAGTGCCCGAGAGCAACCTTGGGGAACGCTTCATAGTACTCGGAGGCAAAAGCAATCGGTGATCTTCCGGGAGCCTGCCAAAGGTAGTCCCGAACCATGAGGGAGGTCACGGCATGGGCGGCTTCATCGGGGTCCCCGCCCAGATCACTGCTGAAGCCACCGCCCTGGACCTGGAGGCCCAGAAAGATGCCGACGACGGTCAGGAAAAGGAGCGCAGTGAAGGTGCGCGGTGTGGAGGACGGCGGGGAGGACGGCGGGGAGGAGAGCACGATTGGCCAATACCGATGGAGGTGGAATCTGTCAATTCCAGGTTGATGGAGCCTGATGCAGAATGGGGAATTGATTGACGCATCAGCATGTTACCCTAGCGTGCGGTTTATCACACAATGAATAACTCAGAAGCAATAGGCATCGTGGGCATGGGATACGTCGGACTGCCGCTGGCGATGCAGTTTTGTCAGGTGGGCGTCCGGGTGCTGGGGATCGATGTGGATCTGGACAAAGTTAGCAAGCTTAATGCTGGAGAAAGTTATATTTTGCACATCGCCTCAGAAGGCATCAAGGAGCAGCGGTCAAGTGGACGGTTCGAGGCAACGACGGATTTCGCCCGGGTGGGCGACTGTTCGGCCGTGATTATTTGTGTGCCCACTCCGTTGGGTGAAGGGCGGACGCCGGACCTGAGTTATGTGCTGGCGACTGGGCGGAGCATCGCGCCGCATTTGCGCCAAGGAACGCTGGTCGTGCTGGAGTCAACAACTTATCCGGGCACCACAGACTCGGAGCTGAGAGAGTCGCTGGAGCAAGGATCTGGAATGGTGGCCGGACGGGATTTTCATCTGGCCTTTTCTCCAGAGCGCGAGGATCCAGGTAATCCCGATAGCAAGGTTCGGGAAATTCCGAAGGTGGTGGGTGGTTTGACTCCTGCCTGTTTAGACAAGGCCATGGCCCTCTATGGAAAGGCGATTCGGACTCTGGTGCCGGTTGCAAATTGTCGCGTGGCCGAGGCGGTGAAGCTGACGGAGAACATTTTTCGCGCCGTGAACATCGCGATGGTGAACGAACTCAAGGGGGTCTATGAGGCGATGGATATCGATGTCTGGGATGTGATCGCGGCGGCCAAGACCAAACCTTTTGGCTTCATGCCATTCTATCCCGGTCCGGGGCTGGGTGGGCACTGCATTCCAATCGATCCTTTTTATCTCTCGTGGAAGGCGAGACAGCATGGTCAAGAGACCCGATTCATCGAGCTCGCTGGCGAGGTGAATAGTGCCATGCCTGCGAGGGTGGTGAACAAGGTCCTATCAGTCCTGGTTGCGGGCGGCCTTTCGGTGATTGGTGCGCGAGTTTTGCTGGTCGGTATTGCTTACAAATCAAATGTGGATGATGACCGCGAGAGTCCTGGCTACGTGCTCTGGCAACTGCTGGAAGAACGGGGCG
>JBIPLL010000187.1:0-5831 GCA_044368425.1 Beijerinckiaceae bacterium | reverse complement strand
CGTGCCTCGCGCAGCTGCCCGGCTGTCGCGGACACGCCGTAGCGCGAGACGCCGAAGCCTGCGATCCGCACGGCCGGCAGGTCGGCGAGGATGTCGGGGCGGTCGGCCACGCGAAGCGGCCGCATGTCGGCTGGAAGTGGCGTGGCAAGCGAGACGAGGCCCAGATCGATGCCCGTCTGCCGCGTCGGCCTCACGCCCGCCCGAAAGCGCGGATTGCGCCAGGTTCGCGCCGCCTTGAAGCTGCGCGGCCGGAATTGCGGATCGAGCGCGATCACGCTCGTTGCCTTGCCGCGCAACAGGCAATGCGCTGCGGTGAGCACAAGTTGCGGGCCGACCACCGCGCCCGAGCAGATCTCGCCATTGCTGTTGATCACCCCGACCGTGTAGCTGCGCACGCCGTCGGGGTCGCTCGCCTCGGTCCCGCCCACGATGGCGTGGGCGGTCGTAGGCAGCACGAGCGCAAGGCCAAGGGCTGCGGCTGCGCGCCGAAGCTGGCGGTCGGAAAGGTTCACGCGAAACATCATGTCAGCCTGTCGCAAAGCGGCGGCGTCGTAAACCGCCTATCGCCGGACGCGTTGTCTCAGGGCTGCCAGCGCGCCCTCGCGTTCCAGCCGGACAGCGTGCGGTCGATCCAGTCGCGCTGCGGGCCGAGCAGGATGCCCTGCGTAAGGTCGCCGCATGAGCGCCCCTTCGCGCCGGTCGCCCAGCTGGTGACTGCAATGACGCGATCGCCGCTGACGAGCGCGCCCCCGGAATCGCCCAGGCACGCGCCGCTGTCGCGCCCTTTCGCCCAGAGCAGGATCTGGCTCTGGCCGTAAGGCTCGACCACGGAGAGCGCGGCACGGCGCAGGATGCCAGTGGTGCCCGGATCGCCGTCGACGGCAAGGCCGAAGCCGCTGACGGCAACGGGAGCGCCCGCCCGCGGCATCTCGCCTGCAAGCGCCACGGGTGCGAAGGGCGCCGGCAGCGGCTGCGGCAGGCGCACGAGTGCCAGATCGATCGAGCGGCGGCGCGCCGCCACCGCCTTGGCGTCGAAGCCGGGATGGAGCGCAACCGCGCGCGGCTCGATCAGCACCGGCTCGCCGGCACCGTCGCGGAAATGCACGCGCAAGGCCTTCTGGTCTGCGGCGCCTTGCCCGCCCGCGACGCAATGACCGGCGGTGAGCACCGCATCGGGCGCCACCACGACGCCCGAGCACAGGCTTCCGCCGGCCTTGAGCACCATTAACAGCGAGCGCGCCAGCCCGCTCTGGTCCGGGGCGCCCCCGACGATCGCGGCAGCGGGGCTGCTCGCCAGCGACAGGGCGAGCCCGACGGCGAGCGCGGGCAGCGGCTTCATTCGCGAACACGACATCATGGCGGACCTCCGGGGCCGCTTGTGCGCAACCACGACCGGGCTGGCAAGCCCGCTCCGCAGGAGAGGCGACCATGTTTCCCACCCTGATCGACGGCCCGGCGGGCGAGCCCGTGAGCCTGTCCGAGATGAAGACCTGGCTGCGCCTCGACGGCGACGAGGAGGACGACCTCATTATGGCGCTGGTGACGGCGGCCCGCCTGACCATCGAAGCCTCGATGCGCCGTTTCATGATGGTGCAGACCTGGCGCCTGACGCTCGATGCGTGGCCGCCCGGCGGGATGCTGCGGCTGCCGCTTGCGCCCGTCCGCTCGCTCGTCTCTGCCCGCGTGCTGACAGGCGAGGGCGTGACTGTTTCCGTGCCTGCCGCTTCGCTGCGCCTTCGCGCCGGCGACGATCCGCCAAGCCTGCGCATCGCTGGCCCGGTGCCGCTGCCCGGACCGGCCGATGGCGGCATCGAGATCGACCTGTCGGTCGGCTATGGTCTGACGGCGGCAGAAGTGCCCGCGCCCTTGCGCCAGGCCGTGCGCGTCCTCGCCACCCGCTGGTTCGAGAACCGGGGCGACGCTGTCGATCCGCAGGCAACCGACCTGCCGCGCGAGATCCTGGTGCTGACCGCGCCCTGGCGCGCCCCGAGGCTGACATGAGCCCGGCGCGCCATCCCGCAATCGCAGCCCGGCGCCACCGCCTGACCATCGAGCATCCTCAGGAGGTGCCTGACGGGATCGGCGGCGTGCTGCGCAGCTTCGTCGCTGCCGGTCACGTCTGGGGCGAGCTGCGCGCCCGCTCCGGCGACGAGCCCTTCGAGGCCGGCGGCTTCCGGCCGAGGCGTGAGCTTGAGCTGCGCGTGCGCGGTTCCGGCGGGCCGCCGCTCGACCCCGGCATGCGGCTTCGCTTGCGCGGGCGCCTGTTCGACATCGTCGCGGTGCTCGATCCCGACGGGCGCGGCCGCTCGCGCCTCGTCCATCTTGTCGAACAGCCTGTCATGGAGACGCCGGCATGAGCGCGACGCCACTGGCCGCCAGCGCGGCCCATGCCCAGTTGCGTGCCGCCCTGCGCGGCCTGCTGGCAGCCGACGCGGCACTGGCCGCGCTGCTCGGCGGCCCGGTCCTCGTCCATGACGAGGCCCCGCGTGCCGCGCCCGGTCCGGTTCTTGTCTTCGGGGCGACCATCCTGCGCGACCGCTCCGGCCAGGACGCGCCGCTCCTCGAGCATCGTCTCGATCTCGACATCTGGAGTCCGGGCGGCACCAGCCGGCCTGCGCTTGAGATCGTCGAAACCATCGCAGCGCGGCTCGACACGGCTGCCCTGACGATGCCGCATCATCGCCTCGTCGCCCTGCACATGGCCGAAACATCGCTCGACCGGGATGGCCGCAGCCAGCGCATCCGGGCTCGCCTTCGCCTCGTCGCGCTCACGCAGCCGCTCGCCGCGCTGCCCTGATCCCCGTTCAATCCGACACCGGAGACTGCCATGCCCGCCCAACGCGGAAGAGATCTGCTTTTGAAAGTCGATGACGGAGCCGCAGGCCTCGTCACCATCGGAGGCCTGCGCACCCGCCAGATCGCCTTCAACACGCAGACGGTCGACGTGACCCATGCCGACTCGGTCGGTCGCTGGCGTGAATTGCTGGCGGGAGCGGGCGTGCGCCGCGCCAGCATCTCGGGCGCCGGCATCTTCCGGGACGAAGCCTCTGACCTGCGCCTGCGCGCGATCTTTTTCGCCGGGGAGATCCGGGACTGGCAGATCGTCATTCCCGACTTCGGGACGGTCAGCGGTCCGTTCCAGATCGCGAGCCTGGAATATCGCGGCGAGCATGACGGCGAGGTGACCTTCGACCTCGCGCTCGAATCCGCAGGCAACCTCATCTTCACGACGGCGCCCTGACCATGGCCAATCTCCATCGCGGCGAAGCCGATCTCGTCATCGACGGCGAGCGCTTGACCCTTCGCCTCACGCTCGGTGTGCTGGCAGAGATCGAGGCCATGACGAGGGGCCTCGATACGCAGCGCCTGAGCCTCGCCCAGCTCATCGACATTCTCGCGCTGGCGCTGAAGGCCGGCGGCAACGATGTCGGCCGTCCCCGCGTCGCAAGCTGGCCGGCATCGGTGGTCGGTGAGGCAGTCCGGGCGCTGGAGGAGCTGTTTGCGGCAACCTTCGGCGCCGATCCGGGCGATGGAGGCACCCTTGGCCCCCCGCCGGGACGCGCGCAGGTTCTGAGATAGAAAATGCGCGCGTTTCCAGACGCTTGGCCCCTACAGTGGAATCAGGATCGCAGACGACTGAATCAATGTTGCAAAGACCTCCACCTTTCCCGTGGGGTTCCGTTTTCGCTTTTTGCCTCAAGGATTTGCGGATCGCGCCGGAATCGATCTGGCAATTGACGCCGCGCGAGGTGGCCCTTGCCCGCGCCGCGCTCGCTCCTCCCGCATCCGCGCCGCCGCAGCGGGACCAACTCGACGCGCTGATGGCTCTCTACCCCGACCACCTGACGGAGCTTGCCGATGACGGATTTCGATGACCAGACGCAGGGGCTCGTCGGTCGCCTTGACGATCTCGACCGCATGGCGATGCGTTTCGGCGCGACTCTGACCCGGGCCTTTGCCGGCGGCGTGGCTGAGGGGCGGCGGCTCGATCAGGTCATGGCGGGCCTTGAGGCGCGCCTGCGCAGCCAGTTCCTGGGCGCCGCGCTGCGCCCCCTCGAAAGGGCTTTGGGGGAGGGCTTGCAATCGCTCGTCGGCGGCGCGGGCAGCCTTCTGTCGGGGCTTATGGGCGGGCCGGCTTTTGCGCGGGGCGGGGTGTTCTCGCAAGGTCGCGTGACGCCCTTCGCATCGGGCGGCGTCGTGGCAAGCCCGACCTATTTCCCGATGGGCAATGGAGGCTGGGGCTTGATGGGGGAGGCTGGAGCCGAGGCCATCATGCCGCTTGCGCGGGGTGCGGATGGCCGGCTCGGCGTGCGTGGCACGAATAGCACGCCACCTGTCCAGGTGGTGATGAATGTCACGACACCCGACGCTGACAGCTTCCGCCGCTCGCAGGCGCAGATATCGGCAGAGCTCGCGCGTCTGGTGGGCCGTGGCTACCGCTCGACATGAGCAAGGCCGGGGCGCCGCGGCGCCCCGGTCGGCGGGCCGTCAGGCTGCGCGCGAGATCATCCCGGCGAGTTCGTCCTTCAGATGCACGCGCTCACGCTTGAGATGCTCAAGCGCCTCGTCCTCCATCGGCTCGACCTGGGTTTCCGCGCGGTGAATCTGCCGGTTGAGCTCATGATAGCGCTCCGCCAGACGGGCGAAATGCGCGTCCTGCATCTTCAGCCGACGAATGATCTCCACCGATTCCGGGAAATCGGCCGCTAGCTCGTGGGGGACGTGACTCATCTTGGGTCCTCTCTGGCGTGAACGGCTGCTGCCGCTGCTGACCCCATAACGACCCGGCCGGATCGCTCCCGCCTTGAGGTCGATCAATTCCGCCAGAGCCAGACAGGATGGAATCATGACCACGGGCTTTCATGAGGTCCGCTTCCCGCTCGACATCGCGCTGGGCAGCAGCGGCGGGCCGCGTCGCCGAACCGATATCGTCACGACGGGGTCGGGCCGCGAGGTCCGCAATGCCCGCTGGCATCACTCGCGGCGCCATTATGACGCGGGCTATGGCGTCAAATCCATCGAGGCGCTGGCCGCCGTCGTCGCCTTCTTCGAGGAGCGGCGCGGACGGCTTTACGGCTTTCGCTGGCACGATCGGCTGGATTGCCGTTCAGGCTCACCCAATGCGGCCCCGACCCCACTCGATCAACTGCTCGGGACGGGCGACGGTCAGCAAGCGTCGTTCCAGCTCGCCAAGACCTATGGGGGCGCGCACGATCCCTATATCCGCCCGGTGCGAAAGCCCGTGGCCGGCACGGTCCGGGTGGCAGTCGCGGGGCAGGAGCAGGTTCCCGGCGCGGATTTCACCTGCGATCCCGCAAGCGGACTTGTGACCTTCGTGCCCAACCGGGTGCCGCCCGCCGGCGCTGCGGTCACGGCCGGCTTCGCCTTCGACGTGCCGGTTCGCTTCGATAGCGACGAACTCGATGTCGACCTGTCGGCCTTCGATGCCGGGGCGATCCCGCGCATTCCTCTCGTCGAAATCCTTCTCTGAGGCTCCCATGCGCGATCTCAGTCCCGACATGGCGCAGCGCCTGGCGGCGCCAGTGACCAGGCTTTGCCGCCTGTGGCGCCTGACCCGGCGCGACGGCCACGTCCTCGCCTTCACCGACCACGACCGCGATCTCACCGTGAGCGGGGTCACCTACGCGGCCGCGACCGGGCTCGATCCGAGCGAAACAACCTCGGAACTCGGCTTCGCGGTCGGCGGGGCGGAGGTCTCCGGCGTCCTGTCGGCGGCGAGCCTGAGCGAGGCGGAGCTGTCGGCCGGCCTCTGGGACGGCGCGAGCGTCGAGACATGGCTGGCCGACTGGAGCGTGCCGGAGGCGCGCATC
>JBIPLL010000465.1:0-3005 GCA_044368425.1 Beijerinckiaceae bacterium | reverse complement strand
CCCACAAACCCATGGCCGCCTTTGGCAGAGCCGGAGTTTCGGGAATCGTGAGTGTCGCCGTCAGGATATCGATGGCGCCCGTGGCCTGGACAGTGAAGGCGAGGTCGTAGCTGCCGGGCTGCGCCAGCCAGGGCGCCTCAATCGTGTAGGCTCCATCCGGCGTCGCCGCAGCCTTGAGGGTTCCGCCGGGGCCATCGACTTCGATAGCCGCATCACGGACCGGCTCGTTGCCACGAAACGTATCGAGGTAAATCCGCAGCCTGGCTCCACGGGCTATCGCCACCAGCTCGAAGTCGGCCGAGGATGCATCTGCTCGCGGGGCAATCGTCACGGATACCGGAGGGGGCGGTGCGCCATGATCATGCCCCTCATGGGCCGGGGCCGGCAACGCTCCCAAAAGAGCCGCCAGCAAGATGACAATCCCAAGAGGGATCGAGAATCGGGAAATCATGTCGGCCCTGTCGATGACACCAATCGACCCTGTCCGTACCGAACGCATTCCCCGGAAACATGTCGGGTCTGTAACAGTTTGTTTCAGGCGGGGCGCTGCGCTTTCGGCAGGCGGATCGAAACGACGAGGCCACCATCGAGATGATTTTCGAAGGTCATGTTCCCGCCGTGCCCTTCGATGATTGCCTGCGCGATGGTGAGACCAAGTCCGAACCCACCGGTCTCCTGATTGCGAGACGGCTCGAGCCGGACGAACGGCAAGAGCGCGCGATCGATGTCTGCAGGTGCGATACCCGGGCCTCGATCCCGGATGGTGACCTGCACGCCCTCGTTCCGGTCCTCGACGACCACGTCTGCCTGCTGGCCATACTTGATCGCATTTTCGACCAGGTTGCCGAATGCCCGCTTCAGCGCAATGCGTCGCCCCGCGACGCTCGCATTGGCCGCCCCGCCAAGCGAGACCGAAAGCCCGCGATCGGATGCATCGCCAGTAATTGTTTCCAGGATTGCCACGAGATCGATGGGTTTGACCTCTTCGTCGGCCCGATCGCCGCGGAGATAGGCGAGAGTCTGATCGAGCATTCGTTCCATGTCATCGAGATCAGCCGCAATGGCCGCACGCGCCTCGGGGTCCGCCACATCTTCGATCCTGAACCGAAGCCGCGTGATCGGCGTCTTGAGGTCGTGGGACACCGCCGCCAGCGCCTGGGTGCGATCGTCGATAAGCCGGCCGATGCGCCGCTGCATATCGTTGAAAGCAACCGCCAGAGCGCGAACCTCGCGCGGCCCGTCTTCCGGAATGAGGACCGCTCTCCTGCTCCTGTACAACTCCTTGGAGGCCTCGGCGAAGCCGGTCAGCGGCCGGGTGAGCCACCGGACCAGCAGCACCGATAAGAAGATGGCACCCAGGGCCATCAGACTAGTCGACAGCAGCGTTCCGCGACCGGCCGGCACCTGCGGATTCCAGGCGACAAGACTGACATTGATCCAGGACTGATCGGGCAGACGGATCGATATCAGGGCCAGATGAGGGTCGTCAGCAACGCGCCGGTTGGCGCCGATCACGAGCCCGTCCTCGGCGATTTCGGGGGCGACGTCGCGCAAACGCCGGCCCAGCGCGTCCCACTCGGTCGCCCCGGGGCCACCCGCCACCGCATGCTCTGTCCGGCTCCAGTGCGCTTCGATCGGCCCCCCGGACATGTCATGGGCAACCGTCTCGCGCTCCTGTTCGGGAACACGCATCACAGCCCGCTTGATCGCGAGAAGCTGGTCAGCCAGCCGGGCATCGCTCGCCAGATCCAGTTCACGTGTCAGCCGGTGCTGGTAAGTCCAGAGGCTTGCAACATGGACGAGGCCGATGCCGATCAGCACAACCAGCGTCGTACGCAAAGCGAGGCTGTCGATACGCCGCCAAAAACCGAAGATCTCGGCGGTTCTTCCTTTACCCACGGACGACATCCGCCGCGAAGAGATAGCCGACACCTCGCACTGTCTTGATGAGATCTTCGACGCCGTCGAGCTTGCGACGCAGGCGGCTCACCTGAACATCGATGGAACGGTCGAAGGCTTCGATTGATCGGTTTCGTGCCGCATCGAGCAGGAATTCCCGCGTGAGGACCCGCTGTGGAGCTTCGAGAAAGGCAAGAAGAAGGTCGTACTCGCCCGTGGAAAGATCGACCACAACCCCGCTCGGGTCAGTCAGTTCACGTTTCAGGGTGTCGAGGCGCCAGCCAGCGAATTGCAGGGCCCGCCCGCCACGATCATATGGCTGCCGATCCGCGGACCGTCCGCGGCGCAACACGGCGTTGATCCGGGCGAGCAGTTCGCGCGGGTTGAACGGTTTGGGCAGATAATCATCTGCGCCGACTTCAAGCCCGATGATGCGATCGGTTTCCTCGCCCTTTGCTGTCAGCATGATCACGGGAATCGAAGATGTCCTGCGCAGATCGCGGCACAGATCGAGGCCGCTCCGCCCCGGCAACATCAGATCCAGAACGATCAGGTCGATCGCAGCGTGCCTGAGCGCCTCGTTCATTTCCGCTCCGCTGCGCGCCGTGTGGACACGAAATCCATTGGCCCGGAGGAACTTTGCGACGAGCGAGAGGATCTCGCTGTCATCATCGACGACGAGAATTGCAGATTCCGGAAGCAAGGAACCCCTGCCGGGCTGCGCGTCTTGAGCGAGGTCGGGACTCATCGGCCGTCCATGCAACTGCCTGGCTTCGTCGTTGTTTCGCCATTGTAACAGTTTGTTTCATGCGGCTCGACCATCAAGCCCGCCCATGATCGCGCGGTCGAGATCGTCAAAGAGCCCACGGATTCAGAGAACGTTCCGAACCGGTTCCATAAGACCGCACAGTCTCATGCGTGATGTCGATGCCGCGCTCATGGAGCAGGTCCTCGACCTACTGATCTTTCCCTCCGGTGACCGCCCGGCGCGAACGGTTATGGCGACCGGCAGGATCAACGCGAAACAGGGATCGAAACTTCATTGCGCCGCATGAACCACAAGGTCCAAGGCGGATCGTATTGAGCCAACGACACCGGGCCGATGG
>JBIPLL010000506.1:0-2816 GCA_044368425.1 Beijerinckiaceae bacterium | reverse complement strand
CTTAAGCTCGTCGGTCTTGGCAGCGACATCATCGGCCCGGGCCAAGCCTGAAAATGTGAGTACGGCCAGGCGTGCGGGCGCAACAGTTCTCAGTTTCACCTTCGGGTCGTCTGGCACAGGCAGCGTTTCAAGTGAATAGCCCTTCGGCATCGTGAACCTTACGACCCACGAGGCGCCGATCTCCGTCTGGGTGACTGGTGCTGTCATCGCAATTTTTTCGCTTACAGGCACTTGAGAGACTGGCGCCGTCATCTCAATGCTTTTGCGGCTTTTATTCCCCCCGAAGATGTAGCTGGCGAGAACGCGAAAGCCTTTCCCGGCAGCCTCCTTTTGATCGCCGCTCACCGTGACTTCGGCGACCACGAGCGCAGGGTAGTCACGGACTTCAAAAGCCCCGTCGGTGAGAACGAGTTTGAAGGTTGGTTCTTCGACCGACATTGCACCCGTTCCAGCAAATGTTGCGCAAATCAATGCGCTCATGAAGATCAGTCGTAAATTCATGATTCTGCTTTTAGCTCCGTTATCAAGGGCGAGAGAGTAACTGTGCCGTTTTATCAAGCGCCTGACTGATCGTTCCTTACTTTACCCCAATTTTTACATTAAGCAGCCACCATGCTCAAGCTCGAACCGGCGTTCGCCGACGCGCTGTCAGGCAAACCAAAAAAGTCTCGGAAAGTTCCCTGCTCCGGCTTCAGTCAGGCCGCGCAGAGACGGCACCATTCTGCACGCGCGGCTGTGCGGCGTTCCTTGAAAATCTGGCCTGTGCGCGAGCTTGGATAAGGAGACAATAAGTTGCAGAGTTCGCCTCCGGGCGTCTGGAAGACGAGGCGATCGTGATGCAGGCGTCATCATCCCGAGGCCCTTGCCGGCCCGGTCGCCAGCCGACGGGCAAAGGCCGGGAGCGTGCCGGCGGGAGCACGTATGGCATGGCACTCGTGCTTATCGTGCTGGGCGTGCCGGGCGAGGCGTCCGCTCAATGGCCGCCGCTTCCGCCGCAGCGCCCTCCCGAGTTGGGCGGCAAGCCCCTGGAGCCGATGCCGGCGGAGCGTCCCACCGCGGACGCGTCCACGGAACTGCCGGCGGACGAAGCCGCCTGCAGGCAGAGGCTGGCAGCAAGCGGCGTGGTCTTCGGGCCGCTGCCCGCCATCAGGGACGGCGCCTGCGGCGCGCCGCATCCGCTGCTCGTCTCCCGCCTGCCTGGCGGCGTCACCATCGGGGCTCCTGCCCCGATGACCTGCGCGCTCGCCGAGGCGCTGGCGACATGGTCGAGCGGGAGCGTCGGAGGCGCAGCGCGCGAGCGGCTCGGCAAGACACTCGCAGGGATCGCCGTCGGTACCACCTACGAGTGCCGCGGGCAGAACCGCGACCCCGCCGCCAGACTGAGCGAACATGCCTTCGCCAACGGCGTCGACATTGCGGGCTTCGCCTTCGCGGACGGGCACCAACTGGCCGTCGGCGCGCAGCCGCAGGAGGTCGAGGCCGGCTTCCTGGCCGCCGTAAGGGTGTCCGCCTGCACGGTCTTCACGACCGTGCTCGGCCCGGGATCGGACGGGCACGCCGACCACATGCACCTCGACATGCGCGCGCGCAACGGTGGATACAAAATCTGCCAGTGACACGGCTCGATACCGTCGATGCATCACGGGCAAATATGTCAAATGAACCGACTGCAGTTGGCAGGAACAGATTTTGTAACCATAATGAATTTTAAGTGTTGTCGACGTAGCCTATCGGCTGAGGTCGCCAAAATGCATCGCTGAACTGTAATTTATCTAGCTCTGGAAGTTCGGAGTTTGGCTCGCCATGCTACGTCCTGTCGTCTCTTGTGCCTTCATCATGACGCTTGCCAGCTTCATCTTCGTCGCACCCGCCGACGCATCGCAGTCCAAGGCGAAGGCCGAGGGCTCGTCGAAGCCCGGGTCTGCATCGGCCGCGGGGAAATCGAAGGCGGCCAAGACTGCCCCGGCCAAGACTGCCCCGGCCAAGACTGCCCCGGCCAAGGCTGTGCCTGCGGGCCAGCCTGCCGCCGTTCCTGCGCCTGGGCCCACGAAAGAGCCCTTCTACTCTCCCGGTCGCTTCGGCGAGCAGGTCTATGCGGTGCGGTGGGAGATGGCGTTGGTCGGTGGCGCGCTGCTCGGAGTTGGCCTGCGCGACTGGGACTGGGGCGGATCGAATTTCGCCACGATCAACGAAGGCTGGTTTGGCAGCAACACGCGCCACGGCGGCATGGACAAGATCGGCCACGCTTTTTCAACCTATGTCATCTCGGACCTGCTGACGGACCGGATAAGCGCCAATGCAACGAATCCGACCGGAGCGGCGATCACCGGCGCACTGCTGGGCTTCGGCATCATGGGCCTGGCGGAATCCGTGGACGGTTTCACCGGCAAGCACCGGTTCTCCCGTGAGGACATCATCGCCAATGGCGCAGGCGCGGTGTTTTCCGCAATCCGCAACGCCGTACCGGGATTGAGAGAGAAGCTGGATTTCCGGTTCATGTATACGCCGGCGAGTTTCGAGCGCCCGGGCGTGACGCCGGACGAGTTCACGATCATTCCGCCCTACGAGCGCCAACGCTACATCATGGCTCTGAAGGGCAGCGGTTTCGAGACCTTCAAATCCACGCCACTGCGCTATCTCGAATTGCAGGGCGGGTTCGACGCGCGCGGCTTCGGCGACAACGAGCGCAAGTTCAAATACCCGATCGAGCGGACCTTCTATGTTGGCGTCGGTCTGAATCTGAACGAGATCCTGTTCGGCAACACGCCGTACCCGAACCTGTCGCGCTACCGCGATACGAACGCCGGGTGGGCCAC
>JBIPLL010000185.1:0-5852 GCA_044368425.1 Beijerinckiaceae bacterium | reverse complement strand
TCGCCCCGCTCGATGACCGCGGCCATCTCGATGTCGCGGCATGGAAAGAGCATCGCGATGCCTGCCGCGTCCATCGTTTCTGGGGTGATGAGCGCAACGATGCGGGCCATCTCGTGCATCGCGCCGGCGGCGCGAAGGGCTCGACCTGGATCTTCGACTATGACGGCAGCTCGACCGACGATGACGAGGCGGGGTACCGACTTGGCGACCACGCCTTCGCAGTCGGCGAATATGTCTCGGTCCGCGACGATGACGGCGAGATGCACACCTTCGTCGTGACGAATGTTCAGACTGTCGGCCGCTGACGGCCGGCAAGCCGGTCAACGCAATCCGAGTTCCGCCGCGCGGGGCAGGTCCGCTCCGCGCCGGCTGCAGGTGATGGCGGCGGCTGCGACGGCGGTGGCGCCGAGTTCCTCCAGGGATACGGCGTCAAGCTCCGCAAGCGCCGCCGGCGTCAGTGCATCGCGGCGCGCCAGGCCCGCCAGCAGTGCGGCCTGAAACGTATCGCCAGCTCCCACCGTATCGACCACGGAGACCGGGACGGCCGCGATGTCGGTCCGCCCCGCACGGTTGACGAGGGTTGCGCCATCCTTGCCGCGCGTGATCGCGACGAGAGCGGGGCCTTCGGCGAGCCATTGCGCGACGAGTGCCGCTTCATCCGCTCCCGGATACAGCCAGCCGAGATCCTCGTCGCTCATCTTGAGCAGGTGGAGATGGGGCAGCATGTCCGCAAGCCAGCCGCGCCAGCGCGCCGGATCGGGCTCGATGGAGGGGCGCACGTTCAGATCGCAGGCGATGAGCCTTCGGGCGCTTTCGCGCCGAACGAGCGCGCGGATGGCCGTGCCGACCGGCTCGACGACAAGCGCGAAGGAACCGACGGCAATGGCGCGGATGTCATCGGGCAAGGGCGGCAGTTCATGCGCTGCCAGTGCGCGATCTGCGGCCTTTTCGCCAAGGAAGGCATAAGCCGGCTGGCCGGCAGCGTCATGCCCGACGAGCGAGAGCGTCGTCGGGGCAGGCTTGCGGCGCACGAGCGATGTGTCGACGCCCTCCCGGCGCAGGACGGCCACAAGACGCTCGCCGAGAAAGTCCGTCGACAGGCCACCCATGAAGGCAACGTCCTGCCCCAGCCGCGCAAGCCCGATCGCGAGATTGAACGGTGACCCGCCCGGCACGGCGCGCATGTCCAGCCCGCCGACGTCTTCCCCCGTCAGGAACAGATCGAACAGCGCCTCTCCGCAAACAACGAACATCGGGCAACTCCCTCAGGGGCGGGCCAGCCGTCCGCCGGTCAATGGCATGGCGACACCGGTGGTGCCGGGAAAGCTGATCGGCAGGTTGAGCAGGTGCCGGGCAGCCAGATAGGCAAAGGCCTCGGCCTCCATGGCCTCGCCGGACCAGCCGAGTTCGTCGGCGCTCATGACGGGGCGGTTGGTAGCGGCCTGAAGATGGCGCAGAAGCGTCGGGTTGCGCGCCCCTCCCCCGCAGATGACCCAGGCCCGAGGCTCTCCCGGCAGTTGACGTGCGATCGAGGCCAGCGACCGGGCGGTGAAGGCGGTGAGCGTGGCTGCCGCATCGGGCGTGGCAAGGCTTGCCACGAGAGAACGATCGAAGGCGTTCCGGTCCAGCGATTTCGGCGGCCGCAGGGCGAAGAACGGGTGGTCCAGCAGGCGTGCGAGCGTGCTCTCGTCGACGCGGCCCATCGCGGCGGTGGCGCCGTCGCGGTCAATGGCCTCGCCGGTGCGCTCAAGCATGAGGTCGTCGATCAAGGCGTTTCCCGGCCCGGTATCGCAGGCCACCGGCTCGCGGTCGCCGTCGATGAAGGTGATGTTCGCCACCCCGCCGATATTGGCGACGACCAGCGGCATCGGAAGGTCCGGGCGCATGAGTGCGAGCGCGCGGTGATAGACGGGCACGAGCGGCGCCCCCTGCCCGCCCGCCACCATGTCGGCGGCACGCAGATCGTAGACCACGGGCCGACCCGTGAGGCGGGCCAGCTCCGGCCCGTCGCCGATCTGCACGGTGAGCCGCTTTTCCGGGCGGTGAAGCACGGTCTGACCGTGAAAGCCGATGCAGTCGACGGCAGACAGGTCCTCGCCGTGGAGACGCGCCCATTCCCGGACGGCGCGGGCATGGGCCTGCGTCACCAGTGCCTGCGCCTGCGCGAGACGGCCCGGCCGGGCGTCGCGATCGGTCAGGCCGACGGCGTCGGCCAGAGCCTGCCGCAGGAGGTCGCGCTCGGCCGCTGCGTAGGGGAGCGCCGCGAACAGTCCGGTGCGCCGAACCCGCTCGCCATCCGTCTCGATCAGGGCCGCGTCGACCCCATCAAGCGACGTTCCCGACATCAGACCCAGAATGCGCATCATGGTCCAGCGTGATTCCCGACGTGAAAAGCCCGGCCAAAGCTGTTACATGCCCCGGCTTACAAAGGACACATGCTGCGGGGCGAGATCCCTTGCAGGACACATCCGCGAGAGGCTGACCCGGCAATGACGAAGCCGACTTCCGACTTCCTGCGCATCCTCACCGAGCGCGGCCACATCCACCAGTGCTCCGACCTCGAAGGGCTCGACGCCCTCGCGCGAAAGGGGGAGGTCGTGGCCTATGTCGGGTATGATTGCACCGCTCCGTCGCTGCATGTCGGGCATCTTCTGTCGATGATGATGCTGCATTGGCTGCAGGCGACCGGCAACCGGCCCATCGTGCTGATGGGGGGCGGCACGACGCAGGTCGGCGATCCATCGGGCCGCGACGAGACGCGCCGGCTGCTGACCGTCGAGCAGATCGAGTCGAACAAGAATGCGATCAAGGGCGTTTTCTCGCGCTACCTCAGCTTCGGCGACGGCGCGCGCGACGCGACGATGGTCGACAATGCGGAATGGCTGACGAAGCTCGGCTACATCTCATTCCTGCGGGACGTGGGCCGGCATTTCTCGGTCAACCGGATGATGTCCTTCGACTCCGTTCGGATGCGCCTTGAGCGCGAGCAGGAGCTGTCCTTCATCGAATTCAACTACATGCTGCTGCAGGCCTATGACTACACGGAGCTTGCGCGGCGCACGGGCTGCAACCTGCAGATGGGCGGCTCCGACCAGTGGGGCAACATCGTCAACGGCATCGATCTGGGCCGGCGCATGGGCACGCACCAGCTCTACGCCCTCACCTGCCCGCTGCTGACGACCTCGTCGGGCGCCAAGATGGGCAAGACGGCGGCTGGCGCGGTCTGGCTGAATGCCGACCAGCTCTCGCCCTACGATTACTGGCAGTTCTGGCGCAACACGGAGGACGGCGATGTCAGCCGCTTCCTCAAGCTGTTCACGCTCCTGCCGATGGATGAGATCGCCCGGCTGTCGGCGCTTGGCGGCGCGGAGATCAACGAGGCGAAGAAGGTGCTCGCGAACGAGGCGACCACGCTTCTCCATGGGCGGGAGGCTGCCGAGAAGGCCGCCGAAACCGCGCGCCGCACCTTCGAGGAAGGGCAGATCGCGGCGGATCTGCCGAGCATCGCCATCGAGCGCGCCCGGCTCGATGCCGGACTTGGCGTGCTGGCGGCCCTGGTGGAAGCCGGGCTTGCGACGTCCAACGGGGAGGCCCGGCGTGCCGTCGCGAATGGCGCCGTGAGCGTTAACGACGTGCGCGTGACCGATGCGCAGCAAATGCTTCACGCCGCCGACCTCACGAACGAGGGCGTGGTCAAACTCTCAATGGGCAAGAAGAAGCACGTCCTCCTGCGGGTGTGATGCGCGCACCGAAGGGCGAGTCGCGAGAGTCACTTGCGCGACTTTCCTGCGGTTGAGAATCAGAATCAGGAAGCGCCGCCAATTGAAGAAGCCCGACACGGCGCCGCCGGGTCGACCTTTCCTTTTGCGAACAGCGCAATGTCAGCGCTCGCTGCGACCCACATTGGGGACGGTGCCGGGGGGCAGGTCGCCGCCCGGTCCGCCAAAGCTGAAGAACTGGCGCAGAATGCCGGGAGCCACGGCTGACAGCGGGCTGACGCTCAAGCTCGGCTGCGTCGTCGATCCGCCGATGCGGAAGCTCACCGCGAACAGGCCCTCGTAACGGCCGCCGCCCAGCAACCGACCGACCAGCGGCACCTGGCTGAAAATGTTGTTGAGCCCGAAGGCGGGAACATAGGTCCCGGTCAGGTCCACGCGGTCGCGGGCGTAATCGACGAGGCCCGTGATCGAGAGGCCGACCTGCGGCCCCCAGATCACCGCCTCGCGGATGTCGTAGCGCCCTCCCGTGCGGGTGAAGTCGGCGCGCATCTTGGTGAAGGCGACCTCGCGGACATCGACGGCCGGCGGAGCATTGCCGGTCCGGTCATTGCCGCCGGCGCCGTTTCCTGGCTGCTCGGCCAGGATCCGGCCCAAAGCCGGCTCGTTGCGAAGCGTGAAGTCGCGGACCTGCACCTCGCCGCGCTGGCGCGCCTCGAAGGGCGTGAAGCTCATGACGAGTTCACCGCCACCCATCCGGCGATAGAGATCGAGATAGCGCAGGAAACCGCCTGCATCGCCGGTCTGCACGGTCAGGACAGCGGGCTGTCGCTCGCGCCGGACGATCTCGGCAACCATCGGCTCGCTACCGATGCGGCCCGACAGGCGCATGGTGCGGATGTCCCGCCCACGACGCGACAGGCGCAATTCGGCCTGGGTCAGCGCCTCGTCGTTGAAGCCGGCGAGGATCGGCACCATCAGGTCCACATCCAGGTCGGGTGGAGTGGCTTCCTTCCCTGCCTCCCGTGGCGCAGCAGGCGTTGCACGCGTGCCGCGACGGGCGGCGGGGACAGGCCGTGCGGCGGGAGTTGCAGCGCCTTCGCCAAGCACCGACTTTATGAAGGGGCGCGCATCGATCACCGCGCCGCGCACCGTAACCTTCTGGACGCCCCCCGACTTTTCAAGCCGCACGCGCATGTCGTCGCCGGGCGAGAACTTGACGCTGTCGAGATCGAGCGAGTTCAGGCTGCCATCCGCCGCAATCTCGGCCCGGCCACGGGCCGTCATGCCGGACGCCTCCATGGCGATATCCTCAAGCAGCGTCGCACCCGCCTTTTCCCCGAGCGCGAAGGACAGGCGGCCCGGCCGCCCGGCGGGCTTGCTCCAGCCGGGAACGATCTCGTCGATGGCAAGGCGCGTCAGGTCGACTTCAAGGCGGGGGCGGCCCTTGCCCGTGCGCGTGATCGGCACCGTGACCCGAACCGGGAGAGGGCCGGAAAATTGCGGCCCCAGATTGATACCGCGCCGGGCGCGTGTCGCGTCGTCGAGTATCAGCGCAACCTGAGCCTCGCCGCCCCTCGGCCCCTGACGGACCTCAACCGTCGCCGGCAGCCCGAGCAGCCGCCCATCGCCCTTCAGGCTGAGATTGCCACGTTCGAATTGCAGCGCGAGGTTTCCCTGCTCGAGCTTCTCGGCGCCAAAGACATTATCGACCGTCAGCCCCGTCAGGCGACCGGTCATGGTCGTCTGCTCGCCGACCATGTTGACCGCCTTGCCGAGGACGAGGCCAAGTTGCAGCTTCATGTCGGCCTGTCCGCGGATGCCGGATGGGTCCACGTCGATCTGGCTCGCCTTGCGCACGCCCTCGCTCGCCAGCAGGCCCATCAGCGCCTCGACCGGGCCGTCGAGCCGGAAGGTCAGGCGCGCCAGCGGGTCGTTCCGCGTCATGTCGGGAACGGTGAATACACCTTCCTGCAGGCCGAGCGACCCGCCTGTCGAAGCCGGAACCCGGGCGGACGGCACCTTGACCGTCGTGGTGTGGCCCGTGACAAGGCCCTGCACGGTCGCATCGCTCAGAACCGGCAAGCCGGGACCGGGGGCGAAAGCGACATTTGCGAGGTCAAAGGTCATGCGCAT
>JBIPLL010000184.1:0-5868 GCA_044368425.1 Beijerinckiaceae bacterium | reverse complement strand
AATAATAGCCTTGCGGCGGACGTCACAAGATCCCGCCTTCGGGAGGCAGGGCCTGCCGAAGGCATTCCAACTCGGGGGAGGTTTCATGTCATCCGCGGCGCATCGCAGCCAAATGACCACGCCAACCGCCAGCGCGGCTGAGCTCTTCGACCAGAGCATTGCGTATATCGACGGGGGCTACATGCCCGTCGTCGATGCGAAAATCTCCGTGCTCGATTTCGGCTTCACGCATTCGGACGTCACCTACGATGTCGTCAGCGTCTGGAACGGGCGCTTCTTCCAGCTTGAGGCGCATCTGGACCGGTTCTTCGAGTCGATGCGCAAGCTGCGGCTGGACCCCGGCATGTCCCGGGACGAGATGCGCTCGATCCTCACCGAATGCGTCAGGCGAACGGGCTTCCGCAACGCCTATATCGGCATGGTCTGCACCCGCGGCGTGCCTCCGCGCGGCAGCCGCGACATGCGCGACTGCAAGAACCAGTTCCTCGCCTATTGCCTGCCCTATATCTACATCTTCAAGCCGGACCAGCGCGAGAAGGGCATCAAGGCAATCATCAGCTCTTTCATGCGCATTCCCAGTGCCGCCGTCGACCAGACGATCAAGAACTATCACTGGCTCGACATGGTCCGCAGCCAGTGGGAAGCCTATGACAAGGGTGCCGACACGGCGTTCCTTCTGGACCTCGACGGGAATGTGACGGAAGGCCCCGGCTATAACGTCTTCGTCGTGCGCGATGGCCAGCTCCTGACCGCCCGCAAGAACGTGCTCGAGGGCATCACGCGCAAGAGCGTGCTCCAGATCGCGGCAGAGGAAGGCATCACGACGATCGAAACCGATATCAAGCCGGCCGACCTCTATGCATCCGACGAGGTCTTCGTCGCGAGCACCGGCGGCGGCGTCATGCCGGTCACGAATGTCGACGGCCACATCTTCAGCAACGGCGCGCCGGGACCCGTCACCCTGCGCATGCGCGACCTCTACTGGCAGCGCCATGACGTGGACTGGAACGCGACGCCGATCGACTATTGAGGCGATCCCGGCGCCTGCCCCGAGGCGGGCGCCGGCAGCGGTGCAGAATGTTTCCGAACAGGAATGTCAGTGATGTCCAGCGGCTATGAACGCTACGGCGTGAACACCTATCCCTACACATTCGACATGTCGGCGCTGGAGGCCATGCGCCGCCTGTCCGACCAGGGCTACAAGGCCTTCGAGCTGATGATGTTTCCCGGCCATATCTGGCCCGGGACGGCGACGTCCGCCGAACGAAAGGCCCTCGATGCGTTCCGCGCCGCGAACGGGCTGACGATCACCACGCTCAACCAGCCGAATATCGACCTGAATATCGGCGCCGCCGTGCCCGAGATGCGGGAATATTCGGTGACGGCCATCGAGCGGACCATCATGCTGGCTGCCGATGTCGGCGCGCAGGGCGTGATCGTGGGGCCGGGCAAGGCGAACCCGCTCTGGCCCGCCTCCTACGACACGATGCGCTCGCGGCTGCATGCGGGGCTCGATCGCTTCTGCCGGCTGGCGGACCGGCTTGGCGTGCAGGTCCTGCTCGAGAACATGCCGGTGGGCTTCGTCTGCGCGGCGCCGGACCTGATGAAGCTCCTGGCGGATTACGGCTCGGACAAGATCGGCATCGTCTATGACGTCGCCAATGGCGCCTTCATCGGAGAGGATTTCGATGAGGCCGTCGCCGTGATGGGCGACCGGTTCAAGTATATCCATCTGTCCGACACGCCGCGCGAGCGGTGCATGCACGATCCCATCTGCAACGAGGGCATCGTGGCCTTCGAGGCGATCGGCAAGACGCTGCGCCGGATCGGCCATGCCGAGCCGCTGATCATCGAGATCGTTTCAGCCGAGGCGGATCGTGACATCGTGTCCAGCATCCAGACCCTGCGCGCCTGCGGCTGGCCCTGAGGCGAGGCCGTCCGCCCTGCTCCGGACCGGCCGCCCAGGGCGCCGGGTCCGGCTTCAGGGGCGGCGATAGACGTCGTCAAGCCGCACGATATCGTCCTCGCCCAGATAGGCGCCGGACTGCACCTCGATGAGATGGAGCGTCACCTTGCCGGGATTGGTGAGGCGATGGACGCAGCCCAGCGGCAGGAAGATCGATTCGTTCTCGCGCAGCAGGATGTCCTCGCCATCGCGGTGGACGAGCGCCGTGCCCTCGACCACGACCCAGTGCTCGGCGCGGTGATAGTGCTTCTGCAGCGAGAGCACGCCGCCGGGCCTCACGCAGAGGCGCTTGACCTGGAAGCGGTCGCCCAGCAGCACGCTTTCGTAGGATCCCCAGGGGCGATGCACGCGGCGATGGGCGGAGCCTGACGGGTGTCCCTTCGCCTTCAGCATCTCGACCAGCGTCTTCACCTGCTGGTCGGCGGCGCGCGGCGCGACAAGAACGGCATCCTGCGTGGCGACGACGATGAGGTCACGGACGCCCAGCGCCGCCACGAGCGGGCCTTCGCTGCGCAGATAGGAGCCGGTGACGTCATGGGCCACCACGTCGCCCGCCAGAACATTGCCCTCGCCGTCATGCGGGCCGAGTTCCCAGAGCGCGCCCCATGAGCCGATATCGGTCCAGCCGAAGCGGGCCTCGACCATCGCGGCGCGGTCGGTGCGCTCCATGACGGCATAGTCGATGGAATTGCCGCGGATCTTCCGGAAAGGTTCGGGCGCAAGGCGCAGGAAGTCGAGATCGGTGCCGGCATCGCCGAGCGCGGCGCGGCACATGGCCAGCATGTCCGGCTCCAGACGGGCGAGTTCGTCGAGAAAGGCGGCCGCCGGCAGCAGGAACAGACCGCTGTTCCAGGCGTGATGTCCGTCCGCGAGATAGGCTTGCGCCCTGACAAGGTCGGGTTTCTCGACAAAGGCCGCGACATCGGCAACGCCCGGCCAGTGCGGCAGCGTCGCGCCCCTGCGGATATAGCCATAGCCGGTCGCCGGTGCGGTCGGCGTGACGCCGAACAGGATGAAACGCCCGGCGCGGGCAGCCGGCGCCCCCGCATCGACGGCAGACAGGAAGGCCTCCTGTCCCATGATGGCATGGTCGGCCGGCATCAGGAGGACCAGCGCGTCCGGGTCCGCCGCGCGTGCGACAAGGCAGGCAATGGCCGCGGCCGGCGCGGTATTGCGCCCTTCCGGCTCGAGGATGATGCGTCCGTCATGGATGCCGAGGGCGCGCAACTGCTCGGCGATGACGAAGCGATGCTCGTGATTGGCGATCACGACCGGAGCGGTGAAGCGCTCCCGGTCCGCGACGCGCAACAGCGTCTCCTGCAGCAGCGTGTGCTCGCCCGTCAGGGGCAGAAGCTGCTTGGGATGGCTCTCGCGCGACAGCGGCCAGAGCCGCGTCCCGGCGCCGCCGGACATCAGGACGGGGACGATCGGTGCCATTCGAGGAGACCGAGACATTTCCGGGGGGAGGGACATGCAGGTTCAGCTGATCCGCGAGCCAGGTGACGGAGACCGGGGAGATGTCCGGCGCGTCCAGACATGGCGCAGCCAGGCGAGAAGGTAAAGGGCCAAAGCCGCGCCGAGGGCAGCGCTGACGGCGCCCTTCAGCTCCGCCGTGCGGCCCGGCGTGAAGATCTGGGCAATTTCGAGCGCGATACCCATCGCAGTCAGGCCCGCGAGGATGGCCAAGGCCCGGCTGCGGGCTGGACCAAGGCCAAGGCCCAGCAGCAGCCCGGTGACGGCATAGGCGACGAAATGCTCGGCGAAGCCCCCCGCGCCCGTCCGCTTCGCGGGATCGAGCGGAATGACGCTGAGCACGACGATCACGAGGATGCAGCCCACGCCCGACAGCAGCGCAAGTCGCCGCAGGGCAAGCGCGACGCCGCGAACCTCGCCGCGCATCTGGCCTGGCGCGAGAAGGGCCTGGGTGAACGGGGATTTCGAGAGCATGGCCAGTCCTGTTCGCCTGCGGCAGAGGCGGGGTCGCATGGCCCCGCCCCGTCGTCAATCGGCGTTACAGGAAGAGGTCTGCCGCCCGCGCCTGGTCGATATTGACCGAGCGCAGCAGGGCGAGCTCGTGGTCGATGCCGTCATGCTCGACGACGACCGCCACGTCGCGGCCGCGCGCCACGAGTTCGACCGCATCGACAAGACCCTGCTGCACGAGGCCGCGCAGGTCGATCCGGTCGACGTTCAGGGTGAAGTCCTCGATCCGGTCGAGGCCCTCGTCGAGCGTATTGAAGACGAATGCATCGGCTCCCCTGCCGCCCGTCAGGACGTCGCGGCCCGCGCCGCCCGTCAGCACATCGTCGCCGTCACCGCCCCGGATCGAATCGTTCCCGGCGCCCCCGAGGATGACATCGTTGCCGTTGCGCCCGACCAGCGTGTCGCTGAAGGCCGATCCCACGATCTGCGAGCCCCGGGCCACGTTGTCGGTCACCGACACCGAGATCGCCGTGTCGAGGTTGCTGAAATCGGCGCTGGCGCCGGCCCGGACCGTGACCGTCTCGACATTGACGAGGCTGCCGGCTCCGAAGACGGCATCGGCATTGACGCGCACGGCGTCGCGGCCCGCCCCGCCATCGATGCGAGCCACCGCACCCGAAATCTCGAAGCGGTCATTGCCCGCCCCGCCCTCGAGCACATCGCCCGTGCCGCCGATCAGCGCGTCATTGCCGGCCCCGCCGCGCAGGATGTCGGCGCCTGCCCCGCCGTCGAGCGTGTCGTCGAGCGCGCCGCCCGTCACGATGTCGGAGCCGGCACCGCCGGTGAATTGCAGCCGCTCGATACTCACGAGGCGCGTGCCGTCGGCCAGTGTCTGGTCGCCGGCGGTCAGATCAAGAACGAGGCCGACGAGCGAATCGGCCCGCATGATGCGGGCAATGTCGATACCCGCGCCGCCGTCGAGATAGTCGGGGCCGCTGCTGATCAGGAGATCGTCGCCCGCGCCGCCGAACAGGTAGTCGTAGCCGTCGCGCCCCTCGATCTGGTCATTGCCATTGCCGCCGCGGATCTCGTCGACACCCATCGTGCCGCGAAGCCGGTCCGCACCGCTTCCGCCATTGATGAGGACACGGGCCACGGGAATGACGGGCTCGCCATCGACCACGGGGGGCGGCTTGACCGGTTCAGGCTCCGGCTCGGGAGGAGGCGGGGGTGGTGGAGGCGGAGGTGGAGGCGGAGGAGGCGGAGGAGGGGGCGGCGGAGGAGGGGGCGGCGGCGGCTCGACCGTCCCGGCACCCGGCAGGGTGACCTTCGAGAGGTCCGGGCCGGTGATCCCGGTCCAGACTCCATCGCCGCGATTATTGGTGAACTCGATCGCGCCTGATCCCCTCTCGATCGAGATGAGGTTGTTGGGGCGATTGAAGACGTTGTTGACGATCTGGATATCGCGGCTGATGGGCACGACGGGGTTGGCCGGATTGCCGGACGCGACCCAGACGGCCGAGCTGTAGCGCGGCGCGACCTCGAAATAATTGTTGATCGCAACGGAATCGGCGGCCCCGCGCACGGTGAGCGCCGTCTCCCCGACGCGCTCGACGCGGTTGCCCTCGACGGTGACACGCGTCGCTTCCTGACCGGCCGTGCCGGGACGGAAGGAGACGAAGTCGGTCTTGCCCCCGATGGCGATGCCGTCGGCCTTGATGTCATGGACCCAGTTGTTCTGGATCAGGATGTCGCTCGAACCGCCCTTGGCGAAGATGCCGGCAGCCGGTCCCTTGACGAAGGCGACCTCGTTGCGGGCGATCACCGAATTGCGCACGGCAACGAAATCGATGCCTTCCTCGCCGGCATTCTCGATCCGATTGTCGAGGATCCAGGCATTGTCGGTCTGGCCGACCTTGATGCCATCCTGGACCGTGTTCTTGATGACGTTGCCCTGGATGACGACGTTCTCGACAAGA
>JBIPLL010000183.1:0-5874 GCA_044368425.1 Beijerinckiaceae bacterium | reverse complement strand
CGACATGCTGCTGTTCCGCGAGCAGGAGGAGGCAGCCCTGCGCGCCGCCCAGCGTGCCGGAGCCGATCACGTGGCCTTGCTTCGGGCGCGCGTTGCGGTCGACAAGCGCGCGCGAAATGCCGTGGCGCTGCTCGATGCCGTGCCCAAGGCGTTGCAGAACGAGCCTGCCTTCCTGTTTGCCCGCGTCCAGCACCTGCGACGCCAGGGCGAGGGTCAGCAGGCCGCGCGCCTCATCACCAGTGTCGCACCGGATGGCGAAAGGACGCAGGGCGACGGCTGGTGGATCGAGCGACGGCTGATCGCGCGGCAATTGCTGGACCAGGGCGAGCACGCCCTTGCCTATGAGGTTGCGCGCACGCACCAGGCCGTGAGCGCAGCCAACCGGATCGAGGCCGAATTCCACGCCGGCTGGATCGCGTTGCGCTTCCTGTCGCGCGCCGATGCCGCGCGTGCGCATTTCGATGCGGCCGCAGCGGTGGCCGAAACGCCGATCTCGGTGGCCCGTGCCGCCTATTGGCAGGGACGCGCCGCCGAACGCCAGGGCGATGCGCAGGCTGCCCAGGCGGCGTTCACCCGCGCCGCGGCGCAGCCGACCGCCTATTACGGACAATTGGCGAGGACGCGGCTTGGCCTGTCCGATCTGCCGCTGCGCCCTCCCGCGCCGCCAAGCCCGGCCGAGGTCTCCGCCTTCCTGAGCCATCCGGCGGTGCAGTCGATCCGGGCGCTGGCCGACATCGACGAGCGCAACCTCGCCATGGCGCTCAAGCGCGACTTCGCGCAGACGCTGCCGGAAGGGGGCGCGCTGACCGTGCTCGGCGAACTGGCGCGCGCCCTCGACGATCCGCGCGCACAGCTCGCGGTCGGCAAGATCGCGCTGCAGCGCGGGCTGCCGCTCGAATGGCACGCGTTCCCGACATCGGGCGTGCCGGCCATCCCGATGCCACATCCCGGCTTCGAGCGGGCGCTGGTTCATGCCATCGCACGGCAGGAAAGCGCCTTCGACATCGCCGCGCAGTCGCCCGCCGGCGCGCGCGGCCTGATGCAGCTGATGCCGGCAACCGCACGCGAGACCGCGCGGCGCAGCCAGATGCCGTTCGACCTGTCGCGGCTGACGCGCGACGGCGCATATAATGCGCAGCTTGGTGCGCATCATCTTGTTGATCTGCTGAAGGACCATGACGGGTCTCTGGTCCTCACCATCGCGGCCTATAATGCGGGGGGCGGCAATGTGCGCCGCTGGCTCGAGGCCTATGGCGATCCACGCAAAGGCGGCGTCGATATCGTCGACTGGATCGAGCGCATTCCCTTTGCCGAAACGCGCAATTACGTGCAGCGCGTGCTTGAGAACCTTCAGGTCTATCGCCAGCGTTTCGGAGGGCCGGTCGTCCTGATGAGCGAACTCGACTTGCAGCACGACGGGAGCCGGCGCGCGCGGCCATGACCGGCGCGCTCGTCGTCGGAAAGCCGCGGCTGCATTCCAGGCCGTCATGGCTTAGGTATCGGCCATCACGTCGGAGACGCTCATGACCGAGTCGATCATGCCTGCTGCATCTGCGCCGGGCCCTGCCACAGCTGCGCCGCCCGTGCTGCCGCCCGCCACGCCCGATGGCCGCCATGTCCATGCCGACGGGCATGAAAGCGTGTTTCTGCGGGTGCGCGATGGATTGCGGCTGCATGTGCGTGTCTATGGCGACAGGCATGACGGCGCGTTGCCGGTGATCTGCCTCCCGGGCCTGGCGCGAACCAGCCGCGACTTCCATGCGCTCGCCATGGCGCTTTCGGGCGAATGCGCACGGCCGCGCCGGGTGCTGGCGCTCGATTATCGCGGCCGCGGCCTCTCCGATTACGATGGCGACTGGCGCCGCTACGACGTCCGTGTCGAACTCGACGACGTGCAGCAGATCATGGCTGCGCTCGATTTCCAGCACGGGATTTTCGTGGGCACCTCACGCGGGGGGCTCATCACCATGGCGATGGGCGCCGCGCGGCCGGGCGCGATCAAGGGCGTTGTCCTGAACGATATCGGTCCCGTGATCGAGGCCAAGGGGCTGATCCGCATCCGGGGCTATGTCGGCAAGCTGCCGCTGCCGCGCGACTTCACTGAAGCCGGCAGCGTCCTGCGGCGGATTTTTGGTGCCCAGTTCCCGGATTTCGGGCCGCCGGAATGGGAGGCCTATGCCCGGCTGACCTGGAAGGAGACGCCGGAGGGGCTGCGCCCCGATTATGATCCGGCACTCCTCAAAGGGCTCGAGGCTCTCGATCTCGAGGCGCCGCTGCCCAATCTCTGGCCCTTTTTCGAGGGCTTGCGCAGTGTTCCCGTGCTGGCGATCCGGGGGGCGCTCTCGGATCTCTTCACGGTGGAGACACTCGCGGAGATGGCGCGCCGCCATCCGCGTTGCGAGACGATGGAGGTGCCGGGACAGGGCCATGCCCCGATCCTTGGCACGCCCGGCCTGCTGGAGCGGATCGTCGACTTCATCGACAGGACCGATCCGGCGAGCCGGTAGCCGCACGCCATGAAGCAGGGCGTCCGCGCCTGACGCGAGCGCGCGGGGCCAGCATTCGCAAAGGCGCACGCCCCCGGCGGTCAGGCGAGGCTTGCGCTGCGGGCGGCATCAGGCGCCAGGCTGCCGCGAGGCAGCTAAGTTCGTCCGCCCGACAATGACCGAGCGGCTCACTCCCTGGGCGCCTGCGCGATCGCCTTTGCCTGCGCCACCCACGCGTCCAGGCGCCGTGCGGTCGCGAGGCCGAGAATGCGGCTCACGAAGACACGCTCGGAAGGTTCGAGCGCCGCGACCTGATCGAAGTGCCAGATGCCGAGCCGGTTGAGGTGCTCAACCTGTTCTTGCGTCATGCCTTCCAGCCGCATGAGGTCGTCGCCGGCTCCGCCTCGCGGTGAAGGCAGGCCGTTAGGGCGGTCACCCGGAATCGCATCGCGTCCCATGTCCGCGATGTTCGACTGTCCCCGGCTGCCGTCGTCGCGCGAGGTCGCAACCTCGCCGCGTGCCACACGCTGGGAAAAGTCCGTCTGGCCGCCGCCGGCGAGGATCGAGGCCTGACGAATCCAGCTCTCCCGCTCGATGCGGCCCGGAAAGGCGAGATAGCTGCCGACCCAGAGCGCTTCCTCAGGTTGCCAGTCGGCGATCTGGCTGAAATGCCAGATGCCCAGACCATGCAGCTTGCCCTCGTTCTGGGGGCCGATCCCGCGAATTCGCTTGAGGTCATCCGGATCGCCATGGCGCGGCGCCCCGATGCCCGGCGGCCGACGGCCGGGGAACAGATCCTGCCCCTCGACAGGCGGCATCGGCGCCGATCCGGCAGGCCGGTCGATGACGGGAGACAGCGGTTGCGCGGGGGCAGCGGGCTCCGGCATTGCCGCTTCGGTTACGGGCGCGGCCGCAGCGACGGGTGCGGGCCTTGGCATCTCGGCCAGTCGCGGGGCCACCGGGCCTGCAAGATCGCGCGCGGCTGACGTGCCCTCGCCATTCGTGAAAGAGGAGCCCGCCGGTCCGGCCGCCGCCAGCTCATAGGCCGAGGGCTGTGCAAGCCATTGCCGCAGGATGCAGCCGAGGCAGCACCCGATGGTATAGGCCGCGAAGAGCAGCAGGGCCGTATCCAGCCAGAGGCCATAGCGACCCGGCAGCCAGCGGAGAAGGGCCACCACGAGGCCCGCGAGGAACAGGCCGCCCCCCCAAGGCACCCAGCCCTGCCACCAGCGCGTGTCCTGGCGGCCGCACGTGAACCAGCCCACCGCCATTCCAAGCGCCAGCGCGAGGACAAGAGGCAGCCAATACATGTTGATCAGATACCACATGCGGCAGCCCTCACTGGCTCACAAGGAATTCGATGCGGCGATTGCGGGCCTTGCCGGCCTCGCTGTCATTCGCCACGACGGGGCGCGTCGCGCCATAGCCCTCAGTCGCGAGACGCTGCGGGGAAATGCCGGCCTGCGTCAGGTAATCGGCGACAGCCCTCGCCCGGCGCTGCGACAGGTCGAGGTTGAATTCGGGCGCGCCATCGCTGTCAGTATGTCCCTCGATGGTAACCCGCGCCTGCGGGCAGCTGTTGAGGACATAAACGAGATTGTCGAGGAGCCCCGACGATGCTGCCGCAATATCGGCGCGTCCGGTCTCGAAAAGCAGACGGCCGCGTCCCAAGAGCCCGATGAGCTGAGACTGGCATTGCTGCGGCTCAAGCAATGGACCCGGCGGCCGCAGGCCGAGCGTTGCCTCGGCGGCCCAACCCGGGGGCAGCCCCTCGGCGAGTGTACCCCTGATCTCCGCCAGCGCCCGCTCATGAAGCGCCTCGCCCGACAGGCGCAGGCTCTTGTCGGAGATTTCGACGCTGCCGGACGGGAGCCGCGCGAGCTTGCCCAGAAGGTCGCGCGCCATGCGGAGAAATTCAGCGGGGGCGCCGGCACCAATGCGCAAGCCGTCCTCGATCCGCTCTCCGAGAAAACGCTCTCGCACGATACCGGTCAGAGTTCTGCGCGCCGCCTCGTCAGGCACGTGACCCTGCAGATTGACCACGCCATCGCGGCGGGTGACCGACAGGATATATGGCGAAACCACAGGCTCGGTGATCTCGATGGAGCCAGCCGCCAGACCGGCCGGACGCCCGCTCGCGACAGTGTCGAGCACAGCGCTGCGGACCGTGCCGTCAGAGGCGCGCCCACGCATGGCAAGTGTGCGGTCCGCCAGCTCGGCGGCGCCCGAATCGAGCCGGGCGAGCTGGCCAAGCGCGAAGATCGCGGCCGTCGCCTGATCGAAGTCCGCAGGAGCACCCCGTGCGACGCGCATCGCATCGATCACGCTGGCTGCTGGCCATAAGGCACGCGCCTCGGCCAACAGGCGGTTTCGGGTCGTCTCGTCCGGAACATGCCCGGCCAGAACGATTTCACCAGCCGTGCGGGTCGCGCTCCAGGTGAAGGGGCGCTGGATCGGGGGCGTCAGGTTCACATTGCCGGGCGTGATGCCGGCCGGCAGCGCCTGAAGGCCGGCTTGCACCGCGTCGAAGCTGGCCCAGTCGGCGGCCTCACCGGACAGATCGAGCCGACCATCCGTGAGACGGGCCTGAAGGACGGGCAGGCGCTTTGCCCAATCGACTAGGGTCGCGGCCAATGCGGGGAAGCCCACAGGTGCGCCGCTCGCAAAGGCCGTCCCGTCACGCAGATTCTGGCCGGCGAGGCCGGTGGCGATGCGCTCGCGCGTCGCGCGATCGGGAACGGCGCCGGAGAGAGACAGGCCGGCAGCGTTCTTGTCGATGCCGAAGGAATAGGGCGCGAGAGCCGGCGGCTTCAGATCGACGGTTCCCGCACGAAACCCGGCCGGAAGGGCTGCCATGGCATTCAGCGCCGCGTCATAGTCGGCGGAGCTTGCGGCTGTTCCCGTGATCGAGATGGACGTGTCCGACAGGGCTACTTCGCCGGAGGCCAGGCGAGAGGCCTGGTCCATCATCAGGGCGGCAGCGCCATCCAGACCTGCGGGCGCGCCGCGACCGAAGGCGAGGCCATCGCGCACCGCCAATTCGGGGAAGAGGCGCTTCGTCTCGGCAGCCAGAGCAAGGCGGGTATTGTCGGGCGGGACATGGCCCTGCCAGCCCAGTTCCCTCCCCTCGCGACGCAGCGTGAGGCGATAGGGACTGATCGAGGGGACCGGCACACTCGCGTCGGAAACCTGCCGCACGCCCCAGACGCGCAGGGCGGACGCAGCAGCCAGCGCCGATGAATCGGGACCGGCGGATTGGCCGGTGATGGAACCGTCGCGCCCGGCAAAGGATACAGATGCCCAGGGCTGGCCGGCGATCGCGATCCCGTCCTGGCCGAATGCTGCCGTAGCGCGGGCCGCAAGATCGGCCTCGACCGGCCCGGACCGC
>JBIPLL010000182.1:0-5880 GCA_044368425.1 Beijerinckiaceae bacterium | reverse complement strand
CGGGCGGGCTGCTGCGCTGCATCAGCCGCCAGATCACGAACAGCGCAAGGATGAGATGTATGGTCGCGTTATGTGCATGGAAGGCGGGGATGCCGAAGCGCCCGATGGCCTCCGAGACGACGAAGGGCCCGAGAATGGCGCCCAGACAATAGATGAAGAGCAGCGTGCTGCCGATCTCGAGCATGCGCTCGCGCCCGGCGCGATCTGCCGTATGCGCCTGGAGCTGCCCATACATCACCGGGATGCTCACCCCGAGGAAGAAGACGCAGACATAAAGGGTCCGCACCGACGGCGTCCCCACGTATGTCAGCCACGCCTCGATCGCGAAGGCCACGAGCGCGAGCCCTGTCAGGACGTGGCGGCGGTCGGTGCGGTCCGAGATCCAGCCGACCGGGAACGGGCCGAGCGCGCAACCCAGGATCAGGACCGTCATGAGATCCGCGATCTGGGCACTCGTGAGGCCCAGTCCGGTGCCATAGACCGGCAGGAGCGACCAGAAGGCGCCATTCGCCCAGCCGATCAGGAAGACGCCGACCGCCGCAAGCGGCGACGCGCGATAGATGCCCCGCACGTCGATGCGTCCGCGCTCCGGGACCCTTGGCGGCTCGGTCCGGGTCATGGCCAGCGGCACCATCGACAGCATGAACAGGGCCCCCGCGCCGGAAAACAGGGCGAATGACCGGGGCTCGTCGAGCCGCAGGATCTGCTGCCCCGTGGCCGAACCGCAGAAATGCACGACATTGTAGGCGCCCAGGACCCGGCCTCGATTGGTGTTCTCCGCCTTGTCGTTGAGCCAGCTTTCCGCCGCGCAATACAGCCCGGCCGTGCAGAAGCCCACGATCATGCGCGCCCCGCCCCAGGCGAAAGGATTGACGAAGATCGAGAAGGACAGGGTGGCGGCCCCTGCCACGGCCGCATAGGCAGCGAAGGCGCGGATATGCCCCACCCGCCGGATGATCGGCGGCGCGGCCCATGATCCGGCCAGCATGCCGACGAAATAGATCGAGCCGACCGCACCGATGGCCGTCTGCGAGAAACCCTCGAGCGCCCCGCGCATCGGCACGAGCGTGTTCTGCAGGCCGTGTCCCGCGATCAGGATGAAGATCGCCGCGAAGACGGGCGCGATGGCGGAGACGAGCGCGAGCACGGGAGGCGGCGTTTCCCTGTTTGTCCTTTGCGGTCGCACCGTTGCGGCCACGCCCCCGCCTGCACGAATCGTGACGTCGGGAGGACTGCCACTATGGCAGAGGCAGCCGCAGGCGACAGGCCCGCGGATGCGCGGGTGCCTGTTGCATCATGCGCGTGAGGCGCGGCCGAGGCCTGCCTGCGAGGGGGCTCGCGGTGGGCTTGCGTTGACAAGCGACCGCGATTGGCCCTATCTGCCCCCATGATCGCACGCAGCCAAACCTGCAGCTACTTTTGGGCCTCGCTCACATAGCGGTGGCCGCGATCTTGTCGTGGATGCAACCGCCCTCCGGTCGGTAGCTCCACAAGACGGTCTCCCGGCCAGGAGCGGCCCCGGTCGGAGATGTCGTCATGAGCCTTCCCAGTTCCCATTGGACTCCGGCCAGCTGGCGCGGCAAGCCCGTCGCCCAGATGCCCGCCTATCCCGATCCGGAGGCTCTCTCCGCGGTCGAGCGCCAGCTTGCCGGCTTTCCCCCGCTGGTCTTCGCGGGTGAGGCGCGCAAGCTGAAGAAGGCGCTGGCCAAGGTCGCTGCGGGCGAGGCCTTCCTGCTCCAGGGCGGCGATTGTGCCGAGAGCTTCGCCGAACATTCCGCCGACAATATCCGCGATTTCTTCCGTCTGTTCCTGCAGATGGCGGTTGTTCTCACCTTCGCCGGCTCTTCCCCGGTGGTGAAGGTCGGGCGCGTGGCGGGCCAGTTCGCCAAGCCGCGTTCGGCCGGCACCGAGATCATCGACGGCGTGGAGCTGCCGAGCTATCGCGGCGATATCGTCAACGACATCGCTTTTGCGGCCGAGGCGCGCACGCCCGATCCGCGCCGCCAGCTGATGGCCTATCGCCAGTCGGCTGCGACGCTGAACCTGATCCGCGCCTTCGCGACCGGCGGCTATGCCAATCTCGAGAATGCGCATCGCTGGATGCTGGGCTTCGTCAAGGACAGCCCGCAGGCCTCGCGCTATGGCGACCTTGCCGAGCGGATCACCGAGACGCTCGACTTCATGCGCGCCATCGGCATCGACCCCGAGACGCATCCCGAGATGCGCATCACCGACTTCTACACGAGCCACGAGGCGCTGCTTCTGGGCTACGAGGAAGCGATGACCCGTATCGATTCCACGAGTGGCGACCCCTATGCCACGTCGGGCCACATGCTCTGGATCGGCGACCGCACCCGCCAGCCCGATCACGCGCATGTCGAGTATTTCCGCGGCATCCGCAATCCGATCGGCCTGAAATGCGGTCCAAGCCTGACGGGTGAGGGCCTGATCCGGCTCATCGACCTGCTTAATCCCGCCAACGAGCCGGGCCGCCTGACCTTGATCTGCCGTTTCGGCGCCGACAAGGTCGGCCAGCATCTGCCCGGTCTCATCCGGGCGGTGCAGGCGGAAGGGCGTTCCGTCGTCTGGTCCTGCGACCCGATGCACGGCAACACGATCAAGGCGGGATCGGGCTACAAGACCCGACCCTTCGACCTGATCCAGGGCGAGGTGCGGCAGTTCTTCGACATCCATCAGGCCGAGGGCACCTATGCCGGCGGCGTGCATCTGGAAATGACCGGCAAGAACGTCACGGAATGCACGGGCGGCGCGCGTGCCATCTCGGACGACGAGCTTGCCGACCGTTACCATACCCATTGCGACCCGCGCCTGAATGCCGAACAGGCGATCGAGCTCGCTTTCCTCGTGGCCGAGCTTCTGAAGCGCGAGCGTTCGCAGCGCGTGCGCCCGCGCGCCGAGGCTGCTGAGTAAGCGCCACCCCGGCCAAGCTGGCGGTCTATGCCCTGACGCCGGTGCCGTGGAGGTGCCGGCGTTTCGGCTTTCCCGTCGTTACCGCCAACCTTCGGACCTGCTCGCGCCGTCGACCGGCATCCCGACGATCTGGCGGGCGTGCTCTCCCCGAACCCGCCGGTCGTCGGCAAGCTCGAGCTTGCGCCAACGCAAGACAGCTTTGGGCTATGGGGGCGTAACCCGTCAGGAGGCCCCATGCAGCCCGATTCTTCAGCTCCCGCCACCCGCCGCCAGCCGGTGCTGTTCATCTCGCATGGCGCGCCGAATCTCGTCCTGCACGCAACGCCAGCCCACGAATTCCTGGCCGGGCTCGCGGCGGACCTGCCGCGTCCCGACGCGGTCATCGTGATCAGCGCCCATTTCATGACGCGCGAGCCCGCCGTCACGCTGGATGCCAGGCCCGCGACAATCCACGATTTCGGCGGCTTCGAGCCCGAACTGCACAAGATGACCTATCCTGCACCGGGCCATCCGGCGCTGGCGCGCGAGATCGTGGAGCGCCTGGCCGCAGCGGGCCTGCCGGCGCATGCGCTGTCCAATCACGGCTTCGACCATGGCACCTGGGTGCCGCTCAAGCTCGTCTACCCGGACGCCGACATTCCGGTGGTGCAGGTCGCGGTGCAGCCGCAGCGCGATCCTGCCCATCACTTGAGGCTCGGGGCGGCCCTCGCCCCCTTGCGTGACCGCAACATCCTGATCGTCGCCTCGGGCGCCGCCACCCACAACCTGCATGAGCTGTTCGGCAATGGCTACGAGCTTGGCGACCCGGTGCCCGGCTGGGTGCGCGAATTCGGCGACTGGCTCGCCGGGCGCGTGGAGGCAGGGGACGGCGAGGCGCTGCTCGCCTGCCGGGAGAAGGGGCCGCACGGCGCGCGCAACCACCCCACGCCGGAGCATATCCTGCCTCTGCACGCAGCCTTCGGAGCCGCAGGCGGCAGTGCCACGCACCCCGCGCCCGGCCGTCGCGTGCATTCGAGCGAGCAATATGGCGTCCTGATGATGGACGTCTATCGCTTCGACTGAGCCGGGCATTCACGGCCCTGTCGACAAACCGCCTGACGGCCTTCGCGATTGGGCGGGTTCACCTTTGACCGCCTGCGCTCTAGAACAGCATCATGAGCAAGGATCAGCTGTCTTCCGATCGCGGCACGCTCCGTCTGGCGCTGGCGCAGGTCAATCCCAAGGTGGGCGATGTCGCCGGCAACCTCGCGCTGGCGCGACAGGCGCGGGCGCGGGCAGCCGAACTCGGCGCCGAACTCGTCATGTTCAGCGAATTGTTCCTGTCAGGCTATCCGCCCGAGGATCTGGTGCTGAAGCCCGCCTTCCAGGACGCCTGCCGCATGGCTTGCGAGGAGCTGGCGGCGGAGACATCGGATGGCGGCCCCGCCTTGCTCGTTGGCCTGCCATGGGTCGAGAACGGCGCGCTCTACAATGCATTTGCTCTGCTCGATGGCGGTGCCATTGCAAGCCTGCGCTTCAAGCACGACCTGCCCAATTATGGCGTCTTCGACGAGAAGCGGGTCTTCAGCGCCGGCCCCTTGCCCGGCCCGGTCGTCTTCCGCGACAAGGTCCGCCTCGGCCTGCCGATCTGCGAGGATATCTGGACCCCCGATGTCGTGGAATGCATTGCCGAGACCGGTGGCGAGATCCTGCTCGTGCCGAACGGGTCGCCGTTCTGGCGTGCCAAGGATGATGAGCGCCTGAACATCGCAGTCGCCCGCGTGACGGAATCGGGCCTGCCGCTCGTCTATCTCAACCAGTATGGCGGACAGGACGATCTCGTTTTCGACGGCTCCTCCTTCGTGCTCAATGCCGACAGCAGCCTGGCGGCCCAGCTTCCCGCCTTCGAGGAAGCGGTCATGCCGACGCTCTGGCGGCGCGGCCCCGATGGTTGGACCTGCGACGAGGGGCCGCGTGCCGTGCTGCCGCAGGACGATGAGGCCGTCTACAGCGCCTGCGTGGTGGGCTTGCGCGACTATGTCGAGAAGAACCGCTTTCCCGGTGTGGTGCTGGGTCTGTCCGGCGGCATCGATTCGGCGATCTGCGCGGCCATGGCGGTCGATGCGCTGGGCCCCGATCGCGTCCATGCCGTCATGCTGCCTTATCGCTATACGTCGAGCGAAAGCCTCGAGGACGCAGCCGCCTGCGCGAAGGCGCTTGGCCTGCGCTATGATGTCGTTCCGATCGCGGGTGCGGTCGAGGGACTGGAAGCCGCGCTTGCGCCGCTTTTCGCCGGCCGGTCGCGCGACATCACCGAGGAAAATCTCCAGAGCCGGGCGCGCGGCACCATCCTCATGTCGATCTCGAACAAGTTCGGCTCGATGGTCGTGACGACCGGAAACAAGTCCGAGATGTCGGTGGGTTATGCCACGCTCTATGGCGACATGAATGGTGGCTATAATCCGATCAAGGACCTCTACAAGATGGAGGTCTATCGCCTGAGCGCCCTGCGCAATGCGTGGCGCCCGGCCTGGAGCAAGGGCCCGGGCGGCGAGGTGATCCCCGCTCGCATCCTGACCAAGGCTCCGACCGCCGAGTTGCGCGAGAACCAGACCGACCAGGATTCGCTGCCCCCTTACCCCGTGCTCGACGCCATTCTCGTGGGGCTCGTCGAGGAGGAGAAGCGTGTCCACGACCTCGTGGCCCAGGGCTTCGATCTCGAGACGGTGCGCAAGGTCGAGCGCCTGCTCAACATTGCCGAATACAAGCGCCGCCAGTCGGCGCCGGGCGTGAAGGTGACGCGCAAGATCTTCGGGCGCGACCGCCGCTATCCGATCGTCAACGGGTTCCGCGATCCCGGCACGCCGGCTCACGTCCCGCAGGTTCCTGTGCGGGCCATGGGTGCGGCGCGCGCCGACGCCATGGATTTCTGAGCCTGACAGGCATCCCGGGCCAGCACGTTCGGGACGT